>CAYPUH010000410.1:1497-3141 GCA_964413725.1 uncultured Cytophagia bacterium | reverse complement strand
AGACGTCATAAAAGTGCTTTTATCTCACTTTTTTCACTCACTCGCTTTTTTTCTCTCTCTCTTCTTATCTCACAATCTTTTCACGATTGCGCCGGGTCAGTCCCCGAGCAGTCACCAGCTTTCAGGCGATGTTCTATCGTTTGCCACACGGGCTGAAAACAATCCACGAATGGGCCCACGAATTGAAAAACAAAAACAGTCCACGAATTCACACGAATGTTCACGAATAAAAACAAAAAATTTTAATAGTCATTCGTGGTTCCATTTTTGTCTTTCGTGTCTTTCGTGTCTTTCGCGGTTCATTTTTGTCTTTCGTGTTCATTCGTGACATTCGTGGACTCTATCTTTTTCTGTCCATTCGTGTACCCGGTTTTTTTATTTTTCTCCCAGCACCTCTCCTGCCCGAAACCAGGGGAGCACATGGCCCGCCTGCCGGTGCTGTTCTTGTTCTCCGCCATAGACCAGATAAGCGTCACCGGCGCGTTCCCCGGCCCACTGTGACCATTTCAAGAGAAACCGGAAATAACCGCTATTGATCGTTCTGGACGATTTGATCTCCACCGGTGAGAGCCGTCCCCTGGACTCGATGACCAGATCCAGCTCATTGCCGGTACGATCGCGCCAAAACGACAGGGGCGCTTCTCTGGCCCGGTTCCATGCGGTTTTCATCACGTCGGTGACCACCAGGGACTCGAACAAGGCGCCTCGTTGCGGATGATGAGCCATGTGGTCTGGCTGCTGGATGCCCAATAAATAGGCGGCCAGTCCGGGATCATAAAAATAGAGTTTCGGCGTTTTGATCAGTCGTTTATTAAAAGTCTCATGATGTGGCGGTAACAACGTGAGAATAAAGCTGGCTTCCAGGATGGATATCCAGGCTTTGGCGGTATTATGGGTGACACCACAATCATTGGCCAGGGAAGAGAGATTCAGCAATTGACCGGTATGAGCGGCGCATAGTCTGACAAATGTCTGAAAGGCAGAGAGATCACGGACCTGAATCAATTGCCGGACATCGCGTTCCACATAGGTTCTGACATAATTTTCCAGCCAGACGGTTGGGGACACGGCTCGGTCATAGATCGGTGGATAAAAGCCCTGATAGAGAACATCCTCATACCGCTCCGGCAGCTGATGGGCAGAGGCCAGTTCGGAAATGGAAAAGGGCAACAGTCTGACAAACGCCACCCGTCCGGCAAGTGACTGGGCGATTTCCGATACCAGACCAAATTGTTGGGAACCGGTGAGAACAAACAGCCCCATACGAGTATCGTGATCGACGATACTCTGAAGATAGGAAAACAAATGGGGAACCCGCTGCACTTCATCCAGGATAGCGCCATCCGGATAAGAGGATAAAAATCCTCGTGGATCCTCCTGAGCAAACGAACGGGTATCGAGATCTTCCAGCGTGATATAAGGCTTGTCGGGGAAGACATGCCTGACCAGTGTAGACTTGCCGGACTGACGCGGACCGGTGACCGCCACGACCGGAAATCCCGAGCTCAACGACGCCAGGGTGGTTTCAGCATTTCTTGGAATGTACATATTCAAACATACCCCAAATTTTGCTGATTGTCAATTGTTTTTACAATCAGCAAAATCAATCGAGACACCCGTTCGACCTGTTGATAAAGACACATC
>CAYPUH010000410.1:0-1397 GCA_964413725.1 uncultured Cytophagia bacterium | reverse complement strand
TGGACCCCTTTCGTGCTCATTCGTGTTAATTCGTGCAATTCGTGGACTCTATCATTCGTATTGATTCATGTCATTTGCGGACCATTCGTGGATCAGCTTTCTTTAATTTCGGTAATTCTACTTGCAAAAAGTGATCCAGACCGCACACATTCAACTCTTTTGCCAAAGGATAATTCTGATCCTGTGTTGGAATAATGATATAATTGTCTTGCGTTCCCAGATCTTGAATCACCACAGTCAGTCCTTTTTGTCGCTTTGGAGTTGTTGTAAATTTTATTTCAATGCATGCCACTGGTTGATATCTTTGTGTCAACACGAGATCAACTTCTGCGCCATCCTGGGTCCGATAAAAGAAATATTCAAAATGATTACCACCAACAGAACAAATTTGTTCAATGACATATCCTTCCCAGGAGTGACCAACCAGGGGATGACCTAAAAGATCATTATAAGAAAAAAGCCTCAAGAAATGATGCAATAGTCCACTATCCCGCAAATAGATTTTTGTATTTTTTGTCAGCCGTTTTTTGGCGTTGGTAAAAAAAGGCGGTAACCGCTTGATGAGAAATGCATCCTCTAAAATATCCACATAACTGGAAATAGTGGGAACACTCTTTTCCAGGGACTTGGCCAGGTTTGATTTGTTCAGCAATTGCGCATGATTGTGAGCCAGCATTTGAATCAATCGGGATAGAACCATAGGATTAGCATTCGTTCTGAGCAAGCGCACGTCACGTTCAATAAATGTCAAAATAAAAGAGTGAAACCATTGTTGGACAAGTTCATGATCAGGCAGGCCCAGTGGTTCAGGGAATCCGCCTCTAACCCAGTGGGTTTCCAATGAGATAGAGTCCATAATTTCGAGGCGATTTAGCGGGGACAATTCCACATAGATGATACGACCGGCAAGTGATTCTGAGCTTTTTTGCAACAGTTCCGGGCTCGCTGATCCAAGCAGTATAAATCGACCCGCAACTCGATTGGCATCAATCTCTGACCGCAATATTGGAAAAAGATCAGGTTTCCGTTGCACCTCATCGATAACCATGATGGAAGAACGATTGGCCTGTAAAAATAATAACGGCTCAGAAAACTTGGCATGATCAGCCGGATTCTCCAAATCAATATAAACCGATGGTTTGGTCAAACCAGGTACAAGCATTTTAGCAAGAGTCGTCTTACCAACCTGACGTGGTCCGATGATGGCAACCACCGGGAAATGCTGAATAAACCGGAGAATCTGATCCTGAACAAATCGGAAATACATAATTATCCCTGCTATTTTAAAACGATATCTTAAATATAGAGGAATAATCTGCAAAAATCAAGATTTAAAGAAAAACAGCCCAGGGATACACGCAAATAGATATCTCTTTTTTCCATGACAAACCATGTCA
>CAYPUH010000409.1:0-3163 GCA_964413725.1 uncultured Cytophagia bacterium | reverse complement strand
GCTGGAACACGGTCATGGCCTTTTTGTGTCATGCCCGCATCATCCTTTAACATGGACCCCTAATAAAAACGAATACACACAAAAGGAGAATCTCAATGCACTTTTCTACAAAGCTCTTTAGTACCCTGCTACTATTGTTTACGGCATCTGCTTTTTTTATTCTTCCCCAAACTGTGCACGCCGATGATGACACCGGTTTTACGGTTGGAGGAGCTGTACGGTACAATGTATTTTTAAAGGATTTTGAAGATGATAAAGTCGGTTTTTCCGACGGTCAGGCCACATGGGACACCTGGCGCCTGAACATCTCTGGCAAGAATTCCGCCGGCGTTCTGTTGGATTTTGAATATCGTTTTTATCCCACCTTTGGTACCCATTTCATCCATCACGGTTTTTTCGGATACGATCTCGACAGCGGTCAGATTCAGGTGGGTGTCAACCAGGTCCCCTTTGGTGATCAGACCTGGGCCTCACACAGCTGGTGGTTTTCGGGCGCCTACTATATGGGTCTGGAAGATGATTATGATATGGGTGTGAAATACAAAACCAGCAACAATGGTCTGGATTTTGCCGTTGCCTATTACTTTCAGCCCGAACCGGCCGGTCCTTCCCCCACGGGCTATGAAGCCTGGCCCTCTTATGGTGTGGGCGGCTCCGGACGTTACTCTTATGATATTATCCCCAAAACCGCTGATTCTGAAAACTGGCTGTTTGGCGATGAGAACGACGGTAAAGCCATGAGTGTCTATGAACGAAATCAGGTGAATGCCCGTGTTGCCAAGTCTTTTGAGATGGGTGATCTGGGAACCTCTGAAATCGGCTTGTCTGCTCAATATGGCCAGATTTACAACTCTGCCCTGGATGAAAACGGCAGCCATTACGCACTGGGTGCTCATTTGGATGCCAATCTGAACAAGTTTAACGTCAAACTGTTCGGCATTCTCTACAATCACGATACCAAATGGGATGATGGCACGGAAGCGGATGTGGTTCCCATGGGCGCCTATGGATCCGGTGTCTATCCGGTTGCTGCCGAAGCTGCTGTCCTGAATTTCGGTATCTCCTATCCGGTGGCGGTTAACATTGGACCCGTGTCCAGCCTGACCTTCTATAACGACTATACACTGACCCAAAAAGCTGAGGATGGCTTTGAAGACACCCAGCAGAATATTCTGGGATTCATGGCCACAGCTGGCAGCGTTTACACCTATGTAGACATTGCCATGGGCAAAAATCAGCCCTGGTTGACAAATACCTTTGGTAAAGGTTTGGGAATGGGGGATCCGGATGCTGACTGGAATATTCGTTACAACATCAACATTGGCTACTATTTCTAAGAGTGCAATGGGGTGGCCGGTACCAATGTGCCGGCCAGCACTGTATTTTTCGAACCAGCAAAGCGGTGCCATTCGGTCAGGTCAATAAGTTAGGATAATCAATTGTCTCTGGACGATAAGCCCATGTCCGGTATCTGGATGACCCCGGCTGTATGATAAACGGTCGGAGGGACCAAAGATGGGGCATATCAAAGAGACCACAGACATAAACTCTTCCCGTACAACGGGAGTCAAGCCGGACACACCAGCAATGAGAAAGGATTGCTCATGCCGCTCATCAAAGTCAAAGATTTGTACAAAATTTTTGGCCACCATCCCGAGAGGGCTTTTCCGTTATTGGAACAGGGCATGACCAAGGAAGAGATTCTAAAGAAAACGGGAAACACGGTGGCCGTCAACGGAGTCAGCTTTGGGATTGAAAAGCAGGAAATTTTTGTGGTCATGGGACTGTCCGGAAGCGGCAAGTCCACAGTGATTCGTTGTCTCAATCGTCTCATCGACTCAACCCGTGGAGAAATTTTAATCAACGGTCAGGATGTCATGAAGGCCGATCGCAAAAAGTTACTGGAAATGCGCCGTACGCAAATGTCCATGGTATTTCAGCACTTTGGTCTGTTTCCACACCGAACGGTGGTCAGCAATGTGGAATACGGACTGGAGATTGCGGGAATGGACAAACAAGTGCGCAACGAAAAGGCCATGAAAGCTCTCAAACAGGTTGGTCTGGAAGGATATGCTGCAAGTTTTCCGGATCAATTGAGTGGGGGAATGCAGCAGAGAGTGGGGCTGGCCCGCGCTTTGGCCAATGATCCCGAGATTCTGTTGATGGATGAGGCGTTCAGTGCTCTCGATCCCCTGATTCGCAATCAGATGCAGGACGAATTGCTGGATCTGCAGGCTGAACTGCACAAGACCATCGTCTTTATTACTCATGATCTGGACGAGGCTCTCAAGCTGGGAGACCGGATCGCAATTTTGGGCAAAGACGGCAAGATCAAACAGATCGGCACGGCGGAAGAAATCCTGACCGAACCGGCTGATGACTATGTCCGTTCCTTTGTCCAGAATGTCGACAAAACCAAAGTGATTACCGCATCTGCTATCATGCGCAAACCCATAACCATCACCATACCGAAAGAGGGTCCCAGTGTGGCCGTCCGCCGTATGGAACAGAAAGAAACATCGGTCTGTTTTGTGGTGGATCAGGAGCGGGTGTTAAAAGGTGTCGTTCATCTGGACGATGTTGTCAAGCTGCAAAAACAGAAAAATGTAGAATCCGCGATCCGGGATCAGGAAGTCTATACCACGACTCCCGATACTCCGATTTCGGATTTGTTGACCACTGCCTTTGTCACCCAGCTTCCCATCGCGGTCCTGGACGATAAGGGGGTTTTGAAAGGCGTTGTCGATCGATCGTCCGTAATCGCAGAGGTGGGAGCCGATTCGAGTGACCCTGTCACACTGGTCGAAGCCGCCGAATCCACTGGTGGCAGCTCGGACGAACCCAACGATTCTGAGCGAAAGGAGGTGTGAGACAGATGTATCGACTAGACGTAGGTGGAGTATTTGAAGCCGTCATTAATTGGCTGACAGCAAACCTGGGGCCGTTTTTTGATGGTATCAGCAGTACAGTCAAGGCCATACTCGCCGGGTTCAAAGGCGGGTTGCTTTTTCCTCACCCCTTCATCGTGATCGTGATTTTCACCGCGATCGCCTGGTATACAGCCAAAAAGGGTGTGGGTATTTTTACCTTGATTGGTTTGTTATTAATCTATAATATGGGATTCTGGGTACAAACTATGGAAACCCTGGCTCTGGTGATCACC
>CAYPUH010000408.1:0-3204 GCA_964413725.1 uncultured Cytophagia bacterium | reverse complement strand
CATGTGCCACCTCAGGCTGTCGAGGCAGAAATGGCCGTCCTCGGGTCCATGATGCTCGATAAACAAGCGGCTCATACGGTTTTCGAGATTCTCGATGAATCCATTTTTTATCGCGAGACACATCGGAAAATATTTCTTGCCGCTTTGGCACTGTACGAACGCAATGAGCCCATTGATATTCTGACCGTATCAAACGAGCTGCAAAAGAAAAATGAACTCGAAACGGTGGGTGGAGATTATTATCTTACCGAACTGGTGGAACGTATTCCCTCTGCGGCCAATATCGAGCACTATTGCCGTATCGTACAGGATCGTGGATTATTGCGCAAATTGATTCAAATCACCACGGAGATACAGGAGACCTGTTACAATCCCACGGGTGACGCCTTTGAACTTATCGATCATGCAGAGCAGCAGATTTTTAAACTTTCCGACTCCCGTCATCGGCAGGATTTCTCCCATATCAAACCCATTCTTCATCAAACGATGGAAACCTATGAATCGTTTCATGGGTTAAAAGGAGGCATTACAGGAGTGCCAACCGGATTTAAGGATTTGGATAAACCCTTGTCCGGACTACAAAAATCTGAATTGATTATCCTGGCAGCTCGTCCATCCATGGGCAAGACAGCACTGGCATTGAACATTGCCAGCAACGCGGCCCGCAAAGGTGCCAAAGTGGGTATTTTCAGCCTTGAAATGTCATCCGTGCAACTGGCGATGCGAATGCTTTGCGCGGAGGCAAAGGTCAATAGTCACGATGCCCGAAAAGGAAATTTGCCCGAAAACGAATGGATGCGGTTGAGTATGGTAGCCGGAACGCTCGCGGAGAATCAGATTTTTATCGATGATTCACCGGGTATGAATATTCTCGAGATTCGGACCAAAGCCCGACGGTTAAAAGCAGAGTATGGTATCGACCTTTTGGTACTGGATTATCTTCAGTTGATACGGGGTGTCGGACGGGCAGAGTCTCGTCAGATCGAGATTGCGAACATTTCACAATCTCTTAAGGCACTGGCCAAGGAACTCGAAATTCCGGTCCTGTCCCTGTCCCAGCTCTCCCGTGCCGTGGAATCACGCGGTGGAGAACGGCGTCCCATGCTATCCGATCTGAGAGAGTCGGGAGCTATCGAGCAGGATGCGGATGTTGTGATGTTTATCTACCGTCCGGCTGTTTACAGTGAGGTGGAGGCGGATCAGGAAAATCTGGCTGAGATCATTATTGCCAAACAGCGTAATGGTCCTGTGGGTACGGTGGAATTGTCTTTTATTCGTGATTTTGTTCTGTTCCAGAACCGTGATGAATATGCTGAAGAGATGCCTTCGATGCCTTCGGACCTCTTTTAGAAAAAATCTGGAATCGTATTCAACGGATGGGAATAATTCAAAACAACAGTTGTTTTTGCATATTAGAAATACCTAACCATTGGTTTTTATAAAGATGCTGGTGGTTTTCCGGCTTGCCTGACGACGGCTTTGGATAGGAGTAGAAAACCTGTTCAAAGTCGCAGAAAGAGCAGCGAATCGTGGCTCACCATCATCTGTTGCGAACAAAAAGTGACAGACATAAACTACGATTCAATGCAGTGTTGTCGGGTATCGTCGTCATTAGGAGGGTTAGATGACACCTTATGGAAACAAATTATGAAAAAGTTTACAAAGGGCTGATACAACGGGTCAAGCGTTACAATCCCAGCGCCAAACTGGATCTGTTGGAAAAGGCGTTTTTGTTCGGCTATGAGGCACATCAGAATCAACTGCGAAAATCGGGCGTGCCCTATTTTGAACACCCCCTTGAGGTCGCGAAAATCCTAACCAGTCTCAAAATGGATTATGAGACGATAGCCAGTGGCGTTTTGCACGATGTGGCCGAAGATACAGATATCAGCATCGAGCAAGTCAATCAGATCTTTGGTGAAAATATTGCCTTGCTGGTAGATGGAGTGACCAAGATATCCGAACTCAAGATGATCGGTTTTGAAGCACAGCAGGCAGAAAATTTTCGCAAAATGCTGCTATCTATGGTCAAGGATATTCGGGTCATTCTCATAAAATTTGCCGATCGTCTCCATAATATGCGAACTCTGGACTATCTGCCGGAAAAAAAACAGCATCGCATTGCCCTGGAAACGAGAGAGGTGTATGCACCGTTGGCCCATCGTCTCGGGCTGGCCAAGGTTAAATGGGAGTTGGAGGATCTGAGTTTAAAGTATCTCGAACCTAATGTTTATAAAGATCTTGAGAGGTGCGTCAACGAGACCCGAGAAGCTCGAGAAGGTAGTATTCGGGCCATAACCCGACCTATGCGGAAGGCGTTGGTTGACTCTAAGATTCACAGTCGATTTGAAGGCCGGCCCAAACATTTTTATAGTATCTATAACAAAATCAACAAACGCGGTGTGCCGTTTGACGAGATCTATGATCTTCTGGCGGTGCGGATTCTCGTGGACAAGGTGGAAGAGTGTTATCACGCATTGGGTATTGTCCACTCCCTTTTCACCCCCATTCATGAACGATTTAAAGATTATATCGCCACACCCAAGTCCAACGGCTACCAGTCTCTCCATACAACCGTCATTGGACCCGATGGCAAGCGTGTAGAGATTCAGATCCGTACCGAAGAAATGCATCGAACCGCTGAAGAAGGAATAGCAGCCCATTGGCGATACAAGGAAGGTAAATTTCGTGAAGACGATCTCGATCAGCATCTTGTTTGGTTGCGCCAGGTCCTGGATTGGGAGGAAGGAGAACCCGATTCCAGTTTTCTCGACCATCTAAAGATAAATTTGTTTCAGGATGAAGTCTTTGTATTCACCCCCAAAGGTGATTTGTTCAGATTGCCAAACAATGCCACGCCAGTGGACTTTGCGTTTGCAGTACATACGGATATTGGGCTCCATTGTCTGGCTGCAAAGGTCAATGGTAAAATTGTGCCCTTGAGCCATAAACTCAAGAGCGGGGACACCATCGAGGTATTGACCTCGGTGAATCAAAAGCCCAATGAGGATTGGCTCAAGTTTGTGGTCACCTCCAGAGCGCGAAGTCGGATCAAAAAAGTATTGCGCGAGAATCAGTATCAAAGCAGTGTGGCTCTGGGCGAAGAAATGCTGATCAAGGCATTGAACAAGATGGGTAAACGGATCAAGGATATCAATCTCGATCAACTGATGAAAGAGCTTAATTTTAAGGAACTTTCCGGAC
>CAYPUH010000407.1:0-3227 GCA_964413725.1 uncultured Cytophagia bacterium | reverse complement strand
TTTTGGAAAGCGTTTTTGGTTTTGTTTGACCTTATTTGAAAAAATTTGACCTTGGCGGGCACAATTTAGGCACAGTCCGACTGATAGCAATCACCCTGCTATCGTTTCTAAAAAAGCCGATTCCCAGATTGGGAGTTGGCTTTTTTATTGGCCCGTAAGTAGTCAAAAAGGTCCTTTTTGTTGTCGAGAGAATATCCATAATTATCCAAATTGGAAAGGAGACACACAGATGACAGATCACGGATTTCCACAGATCATCACAGCGTCAGATCTCATTGGCAAAGACTTTCAACCAACGGATTTTATCGTCAGGGGCATCCTGCCGAAAGGGCTAACCATCGCGGCCGGTCCTCCGAAAAGCGGCAAGTCGCTCTTGTTCCTGATGTTGGCCGTCACCGTGGCGGCAGGTCGAAACCTGCTCGGGATCTTCAAAACCTACCCGTGCGGCGTTTTGTATATCTCCCTTGAAGACGATCAGAAACGCCTGCAACGGAGACTGGTATCCATGACGGCGGAGAATCCAGTTGGAAACAGCCTGTTTGTGGCCGATAGCTGGACCCACCCGGATCAAGACGGCGTCGAAATGCTGGCCGACTGGTTTGAAACCAATCCTGGACCGTGGATGGTGGTCATCGACGTGTTCGCCAAATTCAAAGGAGCGTCGATTAAACGATCCTATGGGGCCGAATATCGAATGGCGACCCGCATCAAGGAGATCGCGGATCGGTATGATTCGGGGATTGTTCTGGTTCACCACACAATTAAAAGGATACCCGACGACTGGCTGGCCGGTCTGTATGGCTCCAGCGGGCTGACCGGCGCTGCCGACACCATTATGTTGCTGGATCGGGACCGGAAAAGCCAGATGGCAACCCTATTCGTGACGGGTCGGGACATCGTCGATACTGCAATCAAAATGGAACTCAATCGCACCACCGGTCTCTGGGAAGTCAAAGAAACGGATAACGAGGATCTCAGATGTGAGGCATGAGATAGCGCAGATATAGTTGTTTAACAATCAGTTGTTTTACGAGGGGCGGCTCTTTCGAGTCGCTTTTTTTATTGGAGGAAACGCTTTGAGAATCAGAAATCATAGTCCAATAAGGGCGCCGCCCGGATTCAAGCTCAGGCAATCATCCTTTGCCAGCAATTGGCGATCAGAAAGGTTATTGACAATGCCAACCAAACCGAAATCGGCACATCACGTGTCAAGGCGGCACCCGGTTCGGCGGCCCGTTTTTGACTCCTCGAAGCAGAGGCGATGGGCGTTGTTGTCGGACAGGCTTCTGAAGGTGATCGATCCTCTGAAGGAGAGGATCATCAGAATCTTTTATCAAACTATCGAAGTTCTAATCGGGAGGTAACAACAATGAGTAACCGCAAAACCTACAAAGATCAGATCTTGGAGCTGCTTCGTTCAAACCGGAACGGACTTACCAACAGACAGATTTCTCAGCGCCTGGGCATCCCTCAGAACCAGGTCCATGTGGCATGTCGCGACCTGCAAAGGGCGGGACTGCTGGTCAAGGAGCGCAAGGGCAAACCGTCGCGCATGTTCAACATCGCGGTCTCCGTGAAAGGGGATGAGAGCATCGCCAGCGAGCCCGAGTGGAAACAGTACATCAGTTCGATGGCTGTCGCTCAGCAGATGGACGAGGGCGAATTGTTGGACAATATCCTGACCGAATACGGTGAACTGATTCTGGAAGAGACGCCGGAGCACGAAAAGATCGTCAGCTTTATCCGGAGCGAGGAAGGAAAACCCGACAGGGAAATCCTGAACGAGGCTCTCACCCAGTATCTGGAGAGCTTGGATATTGAATACGAACCGTGGGAGATGAAGGCGCAGATCATCGCGGAGAAACGGCGGGAATCGACGGAAGAAGTCTTCGACGCCGCGGTCAAGAAGTACTTCGCCGATAAGTTCGTGCAGGCCATGAGCACTGGCGGAGGTAACTTTATGCAGATGATGCAAAACGTCAATCAGCAGCCCAGTATGGGCGAATCCACTGGTGGCAACCCTGCGACGCGGCCCGATATCGCAAACCCCGTTGAAGGTCAGGGTGCCGCGCAAACTCCGGCTGGCCACGCGGTCATGCCTGGAGTCAATCCCAATGGCCAAGATGTCGGCCGACAGCAGGCGGAAACCGTGCCGCGCTTCAATGCAGCCGGGGCGGATGAAAACGCATTCGGTGTGTAGCCTGGCCGTCTGAACGCACCATCGATTAACCAAAAACAGATAACCAAACCACAGGGAGGTGCTCTCAGAGTGCCTCCCTGTTCCTTTTCTGAGATCATCGAATTGGTCCCCAAATCAATGCAATGACAATCCAAAAGATACCGTTCGCTATTCCGCTCTCAGGGGCGAATTTCCATGGTTGACACTGTCAAAAAGGTTGCCGGCGTTGGTTCGGAAAAAGACTGGCCCATGTCGCATTGAAAATGTCGTTTTTTATAAGAAAACGCGGTTTCTCCTGTCTCGAATCCCCGATTTTTGTTAGTTCCGTTTCCACGTGCGAATTTCCATAGTCCGCCTGATCGAATGGATTTCTGGCCATAGGCCAGGATTGAATTGATCCATGTCGAATGGATAGCCGGTATCGATCAGGAATGAATTGGTCCATATTCCTGGATTCAACACCCTGTTTAGCATCGAAATTGATGCGTTCCCCGAAAAGCAAATCCTCCCGCCTCTACCAAGTTCACCTTCCCGAATTCAAGCCAGACAATATGAAGAAGCACATCCGGTTTGAATGACAATCTGATTCTGCCGGTATCGAATCTCCCCGAATTTGAGAGGCAACCGGATAGTTTGATTGTACCCGCCATGATTTCAATCTCTCCAATCCCATCACGTCACGTCACATCACCCTCAACTTCTCCGTAGGTTCCAGCTTTCCCATCTGCCCATAAAAAGATCATCTTTTTCTTCGTCTGGGGCGCAAAAAAATTCATTTTCTATTTTTATAAAGAAATATGAAAGGCATAAAGGTCTCGTATTTCAGGATGTTTTGATGGATGTCGCCTTTGCAGGGACAACCAAAATCGAATGTTGCCTTTGTGTGATGTGGTGACCGAAAACCACAACGGCAACAAGACAACCTGAATACAATTTAAAAAGAAGGGAGTGGTGCAAACAAAAAAACGATGTTGAAGGCAAAACTTATTGAAAAAATTAAGATTGAAAAAATTTGAAAGGAAAAAATTATGATGAATCTAAATCAACC
>CAYPUH010000406.1:0-3259 GCA_964413725.1 uncultured Cytophagia bacterium | reverse complement strand
TGGGGCAAGCTGAATTTACGCATCAGCTTCAAGTCGTGCATGGTGGCACCCCGATACGCATACATGCCATTTTTTTGTTTTACAAACCCAAAGCCTGTGGAGGTCTTGACCCAGGCAACCTTGATATCGTTGCACAATTTGCACAATTCGATCTTGAAATCATCGCGATGGTAAAAATCATTTTCAAAAATGACTTTGGCGATCGCATCGTGTGAGGTGATGACCGAATTGAGTGTTTCGATTTCGTCACGAATATAATCCCAATCCTCACTCAATACTTTACCGACGTTGACCACGAAATCCACTTCATCAGCACCATCTTCACAGGCACGTTCCGCTTCGTTTACTTTAATGTCGATTTGACTGTTACCATGTGGAAATCCAACAACCGATCCCACCTTGACCAGGGACCCCGTAAGGATTTGTTTTGCCATCCGGACCGCATAGGGCTTTATGGTTACCGCGGCAAGATTCAGATCCCTGGCCAGTTCACATCCACTCCGTAATGTGTCATCCGTTAATCGCGGATGCAGCATAGAGTGGTCTATCATTTTAGCAATGTATTCGAGACTGTTTTCCATGACGCCTCCGTTACACAATGGATCAACAAACAGAGTTCGGAACGATGTTGTACCATCCATTACCTGTTGATCTGTGATAGTGAAACGTTCTGCAGAGTCGGAATCATCCCGAAAAAACAATCGAATGCAAAGACGGATTCATCATGCCGAGTTTATTGGTCTCTGAGATCCTTGGAAGTCGCTACCGCGATCACACGACCCTGATTACCTGTCGCACAGTAAAAATGATAGACGACACCGTCATGAAAGATCACCCATGGTTTGTGGGCATATGTCTCGTCAAAGGGTTCGGAGGGTTGTATCAACAGAGGACCGTCCCAGAGCGTCCAGTGTACCAGGTCCCGGGACCAGGCAAAGGTATCAAATGCATCCGGTTTCCAATGGGCGCCAAAATAAAACATTACCCATACATCTCCAATGCGCTGAATTTGCGGATCTCCGCTGATCCCGGATCTATTGTCGATGACCGGCCCATCTCCATACCGTTTCCAGTGTAAAAGGTCATCGGATACCGCCATCCCGATTCGTTCAATCCAGTCTCCCTTTTGTTTGCCATTATAATACATGACAAACCTGTGACCCAATGTCCGGTCCGGATCGGAAAGAATGTGACTTTTATAAAGTGTCTTTTGTTCAAACGGTCGACTGTCAGGCTCCTCCGGACGCAGTACCGGATTTTCCGGTGGACGACTCCATTCTTTGACTTGCGACGGGTCGTCCGTATAGGCGACGCCAATGGACAGAGGATCCGTTTCATAGCCTTCCAGGGCACCTCCAATATAGGAGAGCCAGTATTTGTGGTCAAAGGTCTCCAGTGAATAGGAGCCACCCCATAGCGGATCCTGAAGGGCAACGAAACCCGCATTCTGACGGCCATCCCAGGTTCCGGACTGGAAGGTGAGAATCTTTCCCAACGGTGTCCAGTTTAAAAGATCAGGACTTTTGGCCAGTGCGGTCTCATAGCCGGATCCGTCGAATATGACATACATCATGTACCACGCATTGCCGTACCGAAACACACTGGGACAATCTACAGGATGTCCCTCCGGATCTTTGAATACCACCCCGTATTTATAAGGGGTTTTGATTTGGTCATAAAGTGTCTGCATGATGGCCTCACGGTTGGTGTGTATGCAGATTGCGGTTGTCATCAAAAACAGAGGGCTCTAAAGATTTGATTTGACTCGCCCTCACTCTACATGATGGATGCCAGCTCTCGTAACAGCGAGTGGTGACCAAGCGGTACTGCTTTAATTATTCTGAAATATGATTGGTGTCAAGAGACCCTGGAGAGGATGTCCGTTTGACCTTTGGACATTCAGTGTTTGGTACGCGGCACCCGATCTCCGGCAGAATCAACATGATCTCGTTTCGGATGATCTGAGATTGTTGCTTTTCGTAATCGAAATCGATAACGTGACAGGCATCTGGTAACAGGATTCAAAGATGTAATAATATAAATTTAAAGTGAATTTTGCAAAGGCTTTATATTGTTTCAATATAATGGCTGGTTACTCCCGGTAGTCTATGACCTTTAAACCGATATGGACCTGAAGATGGAGGTGTACGCTATCCGGGCCAGCGAACACTGTCGCAGAGCGACTGTATTTATTCAGATCGATCATTTAATCCGTCCAAACTTTTTCTCAGGAAGGCCAATAAATGCAAACCAAGGGATATGCTTCCAGCCTGTATCAGCTTTATAAAGATTCTCCTGTTTTGAAAATTTCCCGAGCGGACAAAATTGTCATTCTCAGTGATTTTCATATGGGCAATGGTAGCGAACGCGATGATTTTAGAAAAAATGGAGATTTGATCTATCATATGCTCAAGGACCATTATCTTGAACGGGGATATTCGCTGGTCCTGAATGGAGATATTGAAGAGTTGCACAAGTTTTCGCTAAAGAAAATTCTGATGACCTGGGATCGCCATTTCAAGGTGTTTGGAGACTTTCAGGCCCGAAAACAGCTCTATAAGATTCTTGGCAATCACGATAATTTGTTGTGTTGGAAAGATGACTATCTGTTAAAAGACCGCTTGCTGGACAGTCTGACTCTGGATTACCATGGCAATCATATGCTGATCTACCACGGTCATCAGGCATCACATGCTACCGAAAAGTATAATTCGTTTTTTGGATTTTTACTTCGTTATCTCGCAAAACCCCTTTATATCTCCAGCGCCTCCACAGCCTATGACAGCCGGAAAAAGTTCAAGGTTGAAAAAAAGGTTTACAATTTTTCCAACGAAAACAAGATCGTCTCGATTATCGGTCATACCCATCGCCCCCTGTTTGAATCGCTTTCCAGGATAGATATGTTGCGTTATAAAATAGAATTGCTCGTCCGGGAGTATATCACCGCCTCCTCAGAACGGCAACATGAAATTGAGCGTGAGATTCAGCAGTTTAAAAAAGAGATCCATGTCTATGCGCATCAAACGAAAAAATGGGGTCTCGTCAGCAGTCTTTATAACCGGGAAATTGCGATTCCCTGCATTTTCAATTCAGGATGTGCCATAGGCAAACGGGGCGTAACCGCTATTGAGATAAGAGATGGCAGGATTTATCTCGTCTATTGGTTTAACAAGAGCCGTGCGCGGAAATATGTCAGATATTATGATCATCGACCCCACCAGTTAAAGAATACCCGATACTATCGGGTGATTCTCAAAGG
>CAYPUH010000405.1:2878-3264 GCA_964413725.1 uncultured Cytophagia bacterium | reverse complement strand
ATCGGGGTGCCACCATGCACGACTTGAAGCTGATGCGTAAATTCAGCTTGCCCCACATTCAGGTACAGGCCGCAGGAGGCATTCGCTCTCTTGATGATGTCCTCCGGGTAAAGTCGGTGGGCGTTAGCCGCGTCAGCGCCACATCCAGCCAGGCGATTATTGAACAGGCCAAGGCCCGAGATTACAAATAACCACCTGCTCGCCGGCATCCGGTACTATCCTGCTGTGATGCCGGTGAATATCCCGTTCGGCTTTCCCCCAAGATAACCTTCTGGAATCGGTATATAGCACCGATTCCCCGAGATTCTCGATATACAGGTTATTGTCTCTACCGATCAGATATACCAATTTTTTCAAGCAGAATGCAGGTCTCAATAATCCAGTTT
>CAYPUH010000405.1:0-2868 GCA_964413725.1 uncultured Cytophagia bacterium | reverse complement strand
TCTGTATGTTGTGCTTCATTCTCGTTCCAGTACTTTTGGCAGTCCCGTCTCTGGCCCGTGGCCAAAATCCGGTATACTCTTTTCTCAAAAACACAGAGCTCATTGTTTACCCCGAAACCGGTGAGCGTGTCGATTCAACGGTGGCCATAAATCTGCGATCGTCATTGGCCCCCGGGGCTGCGGTCAGAACAGCCGAATCATCATTTCAGTCTCAACCCGGTGTGGTTCAGGTTTCAATATATGGTGAGGGCTGGGATCAGGAACCGGTATCACCTCCTGAAGACACCGATTGGATGTATGTCAGACTGAGCACCGATGGTTCGGGAAAACTGATCACTTCAAAAAAATACTTGCTCTACGGCTTGTTCAGCCTCCTGGAGGAGAAATCATCTTCGGTGACAGCAGAACAGTTATCCGATGGTTATCTTGCCCAGACTCCTTTTCGAACGGTCATTGGAGAAGATGGTTTTTACGGTCGTCGACGCCACTTTTCCCGTGGCTACGACCCGGAACAGAGTATCCGGGAGCTGGCCCGTCTGGGATGTTCACATGTGGTGGCCAACGCTCTTCCCCACCCCTATCCCATTGAAGAGGGACCGGAGGGGGAAATTTACTATCGATTCTACCAATATGCCGCGGACCTGGATATGTATGCATCAACAGAATTGAATGAGGGTGCTTACCATCCGGAGATCATCGAGGCAAATGTTCTCTTTCTGAAGAAACAAGCCCGGCTTGCAGATGCATATGGTCTGACCCCCGGTCTTTACATGGCCAATCCGCGATCCATGCCGGCTTCCTTCTGGCAGGATTATCCCTGGCTCCGCGGCGCTCGCGTGGATCATACCTTTCGTGCGTTCAGACCCCGATACAACTTGACCGTGGCCCACCCCCTTGTCCGGTGGCATTATTCTGAACTCATGAAAACAGTACTCAAACAGGTTCCCGAACTGGGATTTGCCGTCACACTGATCAATGACAGTGGTTCGGGCTTTGAGTATACAGCCAGTCTCTACCCGGGACGAAACGGAGGGCCGTATATCGTTCGGGAGTGGCGACCGGATGACGTTATCGCTCACAAAGCGGCTGAAAACGTGATCCGCTATTATCGAACCCTGCGCGATGCCGCTCACGAGATCAATCCGGACTTTCGCATCCTCACCGGTCTGAAAAACATCGCAGAAGAAGCGGAAATCATTATAGAGGGTATGGATCAGGGACTCGATCTCAACGCACGGACTCAGCGCTATGATGCCAAAAGCCAGCAGAAACGAAAAGCGGAATTGAACGCACGGGGATCGCATCTCTTTACCTATACCCCGGCCACGGGCAGTCCCTATATCAAAGGCGTCCCCAGCCCCTGGCAGGCGTATCAAAACCTGCAACTTCAGATCCGTCAGGAATCCTATCATATTGAATTGGGTACCGATCCCAAATCCCTTGCTCCTTGGGATATCAATCGTGAGGTGATCCGCGCCGTTCAACTCAACACCATAACGGATGTGGATACACTGATCTCCAAAGTGGCGACACGCTGGGCCGGTGAACGCCTGAGCCCGGAATTGGTTTCCATATGGAAAAAAGTAGACCGGGCCAGCCAGGCCGCACCCGACCTGGGACTGTATGCCGCGTCCGGGTTTACCTGGTACCGGCTCTGGGATCGTCCGCTGGTCCCTGATATCGGAAAAATCCCCCCCGAAAAACGGGACTATTATGAAAACTATTTGCTCACGGTCTTTAATAATCCCAACAATGTGGATCTTCAGGCCGACGCTCTCTGGGATCTCTATCCCGTAAAAGACTGTGAGGGTTATGTACGGACCTACGATGCCCAGGTCCTCGTCCCCGTCGATTCAGCCATCAATCAGACCCTTTCGGTGCTGGCATCACTGGACACAAATGACGATGCAGTGGATCTATTTACCGATTTGCGGGATCGCCTGAACGCATACCGCTATTACCTCACCACACTGCGCAATACCTGTGCCTGGATCGCAGGAGTTCACGGATATCTGAATGCTTCTACTGATCAGCTCAAACAAGAAAAACGCGAAATGGTTGAAAAAATGGTTGAACTGGAGTTGGACAATACCAAAAAATTGTTGCAGTTGTGGCGGGAGACCGATATTGTGTTCATGCCCATCTATCGATACGGTGAGAACGGACACGACTATGGTCCGAATTTCGGTGAGTGTCTGCAGAAAAAAATCGCGCTTATGCAAGAGTATGGTGATCATCCCCCCTACATCGATCCCGACTATATGTGGCGCCTGCCCGATGACACCGATCTGGACATTGATCCGGAGGAATATTTAAAATACTAGTTCAAAGAGCTGTGGTGTACGGTTTTTCACCTGTGCACCGATGGCGTGCCGTATCCGTATCAAACGACAAAAGGCAGGTGAAAACCTGCCTTTTGTCCTATAACGTCACAAAAAAAAAAGTAAACTATTTTACATCTCTGGGAGGCTCCAACAGATCGCGAAAGGGGCTGTAATCGATGGGAATCAATCCCTTTTTATTGATCGCCTCTGCCAATTGGCGGGCGTACAGCACTGCTTTTTCACAGCGTGAATTGACATATTCATAAAGATGCTGACCCGCTTCTTTTTTCTTGCCGTCATTTATCAAAGCTTTGGCTTCGGGAATCACAAACGAGAGTTGCCGGGTGGTTTCATCATCAAAAGCCTGCCAAAACTGTTCAACCTCGTCCGCATAATCCAGGTTATATCGCATCACATTCACCAGGCCGACAAAGGCATCGGTTTGATTCTCTTCCCCTACCGCAAAAGAGGGTGGAATTTCGGGCATGCCGATGAAGAACGGCAGATAGGGACAGAACGGAGGATAGTTGGGGGTGGTCCAGGC
>CAYPUH010000404.1:0-3288 GCA_964413725.1 uncultured Cytophagia bacterium | reverse complement strand
CCCTCAGCGCCATTGATCAGGTGATGGATCTGGCGTTCGAGAATGGGTTCGAAATCGGTTTGCATTTTGCGTCCGGCCACCTCAACCCAGATGCCCAGGGGCATGGCGGTTCCGGGTTCAACGGTATCGATATCCGCACCGATGATGTCGATATCGCCGTCATTGATTTGGTCCAGATCGACTGTGGTCACGAATTCGAATGCTGCTGTCTTGTTGCCGCCGAATTCGGCATGGACATCCGTCTTGCGGATGCGTTCGCCTTCAAAAGCCGGTCCATAAGAGACCGGGATCGGCACTTTTGTGATCTTGATTTTGCAGCCACGAATTTCCAGGGCTTTTTCGACTATCTGCTCATGCGGCACATTGGACACCACGTGCTCATAGGTGCACACACCGGTCGGCAAAATCTGGGGAATATCGGTATCGGCAATCACCGGAAAACCGTAATTGATGGCCCCGGCTGCGGCCGCATATTTATCCGGGGTTACCTCACCTAATGCCAATACAAACGCAAAGATCCGGTTTTTGTTATATTTCAGGTTTTTGGCAAAATCTCCGGGCTTGACGCCGCCAAAGGAGAGGGCGGCACGGTTGGCGAATCCCAATGCATAGATCAGCGTGGATACATCCTCGCCAAACGGCACCAGCCGGGTTTCCCAGCCCAACTGCACACCTTCTTCGGCCAATTGTCTGGCAAAGTGATTGCCGTTCAGGCCGCCACCCATAAAGACATAGAGGTTCTTTTCCTGCAGTTCCCGGGCGATTTTGACGGCAACGGCATTGCTCGGTGCTGCACCGGTGATAGCCGCGAAACCAGGTGCCGTGCCATCGACAAATTCGATACCGCGTTCCCGCATGATGAGATCGCTCGCCGCTCCAAGCCAGATGTCATCGAGCGGATGGGGGCCGATAATATATTTACACGCCTCGATGATTTCACAGGCAAAGAGAGCGGCCACACCGGCATCCAGCGTGTTGCCGAGATAGGGGAGCCAGACCTTTTCCGACGGCCGTTCCGGTAACCATTCTTTGGCGGTTGCCAGAACCGAGCGCAGATCGGCCAGGGTCGATATTTTTGTGCCGGTAAAGGAATAAATGACGGGAAGATAATAGGCGGTATCCGGAAATCCGACCGGTTCGGATTCACCTTTTTCCTTGATAGCTTGATTGAGTATTGATTCAGCGCGAACCACCCACTCGACTGCACCGTCGATCGCACTGCTGCATATCAGCTTAGACATCCAGTTCTCTCCTATCTTTCATGTCATAGAGTTTTCGTTCCTGTTTTTTGTTGATGCCCAGTTGTTCGCGTGCCTGGTCCAGGAGGGCAAAGATTTTTTCAGCCGCCGCCAGCGGGTCCTCGCAGACGTGAAAAGAACCGCCAAACAGCTCCCCGCTTTCCTGGTTGAGCAGGCGGGTGACGTTTTCAGATCCCTGGATATGAAAGGGATGGCCGAGGATGACATCGACTCCGGAGGCGACAAAGTAACAGCCGATGGCCACGGCTTTTTCGCTCATCCATTCCGGCGCCACGCCCACAGCCGGTACCTGGGAAATATCATCGCCCAGTCCGCCTTCGAGCACGATTTCAGTGGCCGCTTCCAGAATTCTGGAATTATCCACACAACTGCCCATATGCAGCACCGGCGGAATCCCCACCGCCTCGCAGACCTCACGCAAGCCGTCACCGGCCTGTTCAAGAGCGGCTTCCGGTGTCAGACGTCCCTGCTTGGCAGAGGCGATAGCCGCACAACCGGTTTTTAAAACCAGCACATTGTTGGCGATCAATTCGCGAGTCAGGGTATTGATATAGTCGTCCAGTTTGGTTTTCGGATTATTGCATCCGACGATACCGACAACCCCCCTGATGCGTCCCTGCATGATGGCGTCGTTCAATGGACGGAACGAAGCGCGGAAACGGCCGCCCAGCATGTATTTGATGGTCTCGACGCTGAATCCGGCGACCAGCGGCTGGGTGACACCGGGGATCGCCACTTTACTCTCGTCGCGATTCCGATAATTGTCGATTGCCGCACGGATGATCGATTTCGCTGATGCCAGCGCATCATTTTCATCAAACGCATGGTGTATGGCACCGACAGTTTTGGCGATATCCGATGTGGAAATAATTTTACTGTGATAGGCACGGGCCACCTCGGGCAGGCTCGGCATGCAGCATTGGACATCGGTGATCATGACCTCGACGGCACCGGTAATAATGGCCAGTTCCTGCTGCAAAAAATTACCCGCCACCGGAATGCCGTGGCGCATGAGAATTTCATTGGCCGTGCAACAGATCCCGGCCAGGGTAATGCCTTTGGCGCCCGTCTTTTCTGCAGCAGCCACGATTTCGGGATCCTGCACCGCAACAGCCAGCATTTCGGATAATTCGGGTTCATGCCCGTGCACCACAATATTGATGGTGTTTTTCTGCAGAACACCGAGATTGGATTGGCTGCGCACCGGCGCAGGGGTGCCAAAGAGAATGTCCGAGACCATGCTGGCGATCCGGGACCCACCCCAGCCGTCAGCCAGCGCCGTGCGGAACGCCTGCATGATAATATTGCGGTAATCATGGTCCACACCCATATGGGTGCGGTGCATGGATTCGACGATCATGCGGTCAATCCCTTTGGGCATCACTTCCAGATTCTTCCACGTGCCCTGGCGTTTTTCCGGCGCCAGGGTGAGGGTCTGCAGGGTTTCTTCCTGAGCGGTAAATTCGGCCAGAAACCGATCGGCCAGCTCCAGGGCGATTTCGTTATCGCTGCGATCCCCGGTTTCGATGTGATAGGCTCTGGCGGCACGCAGCAGTGCAGGCCTGTCCTTGATGGTATAGCCGTTTCCATGACCCCGGGCAACTTTTTTCAGGCGCAAAACAAGATGCCGGCCATGGTCGGAATGAGCAGCCGCGCCACCCACCACCTCACGCAAAAAATTTCTGGCGACAATGGTGTCGGCGTCAGCACCGCAGATTCCCCGCGGGGCTTTGGCTGTAATACGGCAGGGTCCCATGTGACAAATACGGCAACAAATTCCCTGGCTGCCGAATTTACAGGCAGCACGCTGCGCGTCCACACGCGAATAACAGGTGTCCACACAATCGGATAATGCCTTGGTCAGTGCCTGCACCGAAGCATCATCAGAAACACGATCCTCCATCCTGACGGGTTCCTTTGGCATAACGGGTCTCCTGAGATATGGGTCGGGGTGTATATTTACGTTTTATTATTCAACAAAAAATCAAGGGGCTGTATCAAAAGAGTTGATAAAAAGAATTGATAACCC
>CAYPUH010000403.1:0-3305 GCA_964413725.1 uncultured Cytophagia bacterium | reverse complement strand
GGGACGAGCCATCCAGGCGAGAACCGAGAGTCCGTGCAAGGTGGTAAATACTCAAATCCATCCATAGGGTATCGTCATCTGTTTGCTGAAACGAACACGATCCGTAATAGGCTGTCAGGCAGAACTATTTGAATGTTAGAGGTGTTCTCAGGTCGAGTCCTGCCAACAATGAACCGTAATCACAAAAAGGGTATCATACGCGCGGGGTTGGCAAGAGTGCAAAAAGGCTAACATGCGCACGGAAATGAGTCTGATCGGTATAGGGATGACATTATGGATCTCTACATTCCTGCCCACGCCAGGAAATATAGAGTGCCGAAAAAAATCCAGGACTGGACTGACAGGAAGCGATGTGGCACGTTATGGCGATAGTCGAGGAATTCGCGACCCCATCGTGTGTCCAGATACTTTTCTTCCCGAATCGATTGACAGATTTGTAAACACCCTGCCAACAGTGCCCAGCCCAGCGACCAGGCCGAGTAGAGTCCAATGCCCAGGCCGGCGTTCAGCAGAATGATCCCCGTTGCCAGGGGATGACGACGCTGGGCATAGGGACCGTCGGTGAGCAGAAATGCCGGTGTACGGCGGTCAGGGGTACGGCTGTGACGCAGCATGGGTCTGGACCGATGCACGAGCATATATCCAAGGTGAAACAGGATCAGTCCTGCGAGCACGCAACCCAGTTGACCGCCTGTCAGTGCCACCGGTCCGAGGGTGAGCAGGGGAGAGGACCAGAGCGGAGCCGCGACGTTGGGCAATAAACATTCAAGAGACGGATCTGGTCCCCACACATCCCATGCGGGCAGGAGGTTCAACAGCCAACGTCCGGTGATGATGAGGATGGAGAACCCCACAGCACTGAAGAGAAACTGCACAACTCGACTCAAAACAATCAGCGGGCGGGCGTGGCCCCTGTCAGAAGAGGTGCTCACATGTCGCCAAAGCGTGGAAAGCGCTCTCTCCAATTCATCCTCACCCGCTGGAGAGAGTGTCAGGTAGGATGAATCGCTTTCCTCCACTGCGGAGGTCTGATCGTCCTCGACAACCAGTCCCTCCTGAAACAGGTCCCGAATCGCTCGATCGATTTTTTGCTTGTGATCATCCTGTCGATTCCATCCCAGGGCACGCAGGGAGGAAAACGGACTGAACGCGACAGCGTCGCGGGCTGTGTCGTACAGGTCCTTTCGGGTTTGGATAGAGCCGGTGTCGATTTCATACAGCAACCACCGGATTCGTTGTCGGTGCTGATGACGCTCGAGGCGTGTAAATCCGTATTTGCTCAGTTCCATTTCCTGATCGTTACCGGAGCGGACCAGGTCGATCAGCAACTGCACCGCGCCCTTGAGTATGAGGACGGCCACGGTAACACCGACGAGCGGATCGATGAGTGTGATGTGAAAGATCGCCGCCACCAGACCTGTCGTCACACCTGCGGCCACGATGATATGGTTGCGGGAGTCGATGGATTGAGCGATAAGGGGAACACACCGGTGTTTGAGCCCCGCATATTTTTGATACAACCAGAGCAACGCGCACAGACCGGCCGAAAGCGTCACGGCGACAAATGCGGTCCAGTCCTGGGTCAGGGGTTGGGGATCAACGAACCGGGTGATTGCTTCATATAGGGTAAATCCGCCGGTACCGATCATAAAGAGAAGCAACAGATAGCTGACGGCACGTTCGTGACCGGACCGCACGCCCAAAACGACGAACAGGCTCGAGAACCCGTCCATCAGGGTATCCAGAGCGTCGTTGAGCAGACCGACACTCCCGGACATCAAAGCGGCGGGAAATTTGATCGCTGCCAGAAGAAAATGGACCACCAGCGTGACCGTGGTTACGGTCTCAGGCTCGATGGCTTTTTTGAAGAGTCGTCCACTTTTTTCAAGCTCGTCCAGCATGATGTGGGCCTCACGACGGCCCTCCTCGGTGAGGTGATAGAGACCGTCCGATTCCGTCGCCCAGCCTCGTCTGACGAGAATATCCAGACTGCGTTCCATATTTTGTCGTAATGACGATGTGGCCTTTGGATCCGCCGATGGGGCAGTGGGACGCGAATGAGGATCCATCAGGTCGAAATAAATGCCAAACCGTCGGCCCATAATCCCATAGGTGTCCTCGAGTTCCTCCAGGGTCTGCGGCCCGTCCATCAGCGCGGACGCCAGCATCCACGATTGTCCGTATTCATGATGAGGGCGGAATCGACCGAATCGATTTTCAGGTCCGGACTGGTTTTTATTTCGTGTGCTCATAGTCTGAATCCAGAGCGATTGTTTGTTTATACGGTCGATAGCACCAGGTATCATTGATGAACGGTCCGGTCCGGTCTGATGTCCGGCAGGGTTCCAGGTTGTTCCTTTGAAACGAATCCACGTAACGTGTGGTCCGATCTGCTGGGTGGAGGGAATCCCGCGAACTGAGTCTCAGGTTAATAGATAAAGATATATGTGTTCTCAGTCTCTAGCTTGAGTGGCAGAATGTCCTGACGCCAATCGATCTCGGGGATCGGTCCGTGAACCCCTTTGAGTATGGGGTGGAGGTCGTCTATGGCTTTGGGCTTTTTCATCCGGATCTGTTTGCTGTTTCCTTTATTGAGAATCACGAGGGCCACATGCGATCCCAGTCGACGCGCATAGGCGATTGTGCTTTCATCGGAATAGACAGGGACAAAGGACCCCTCGGTCAGTACCGGATGGGTCCTTTTGAGCCAGATGAGATGCTGATAATAAAAGTGGATACTGCTGTACTGATTGATGCGACGCCAGTCCATGGGTACCGTATATTTCCAGCGTTCTCTGGCTTTGACTCGCAACAAATCCACGGTATCCCAGTCCATACCCAGACGATTGTCTTTATCCTTTTGTCGTGGAACGATGCCCACCTCGTCCCCGTAATAGATCATAGGCATGCCCGGATAGGTGAACTGCAACGTGACTGCCATTTTGAACAGATTTTCATTGCCGTCCACTTCATATAGCAAGCGGTTCGTATCGTGGCTGCTGATGATATTCCAGCACAGCCGGAGTTGTTCTTCCGGATACTCTGTTGCCATCCGATCCAGTTCATTCAGATACGTCAACCCGTCAATTTTTCCGGAGAGGAAATTCACCGTCGTGCCCAAAAAGACATAGTTCATGACACCGTCGAGGGTATGGGGACCCAGCCATTTCTTTCCATAGCTGTCGACCACTTCACCGAACAACAGTTTGTCCGGGAATCGTCGATTCATGATCGCTTTTATTTTTTCAATGACGTCGAGACCCAATCCCTCGGCCACATCCAGCCGCCAGCCGTCGGCACCCTGA
>CAYPUH010000402.1:0-3369 GCA_964413725.1 uncultured Cytophagia bacterium | reverse complement strand
ATGAAAACCGCGGAGTACGTGTTTAACCGATTGAGAATGATTGTCCTGGACAAAGTGTGTGGGCAGATTCAACTGTTTAAAGTCCTGTTCATTATAGGTTTCTGTGAAAAAGCCACGGTCATCTTTAAATATCTGCAACTGGATAATTTTCACATCGGATAATTTGGCCTGCAGCCGTTTTGCCTTCACTAAATCCTCCTATGGATCATATGGGGTGTTCCGGGATCAATATTTTATTTATGTCACTATCAAAGAATCCGATCCATGTTTTGGGTGGTGCGGTCATCCAGTGACAGGGTGTTTTGCGTACCGGATGAATCAGCTCAAGAGAGTAACTGTGTAGAGCCAGATTTCGACCATCGAATTCTCGTTTGGCTCCATACCGCAGATCTCCCAGAATGGGAAAGAGACGGTGGGAAAATTGAACCCGAATCTGATGTGGCCTGCCGGTGACAAGTTTAATGTCCACCAGACTGAGGTCTGATCGTGTGGCGATACGTCTGAATGCGAGTTTCGCGTACCGTGCACCTGGGTATTCGCTGGAGGTCACACGGATGCGCTGATTTTCTTTGACCAGAAAATTTTCCCAAAGACCCGTCTCAGGTGCAATACCCTCTACGACAGCGAGATATTTTTTTTCAGGTTCATGACGCTTGAATTGTTCTGTCAATCGGCGTGCCGCCTTGGATGTACGCGCAAAAACCATCACCCCCGAAACGGGCCTGTCCAAACGATGTACCAGACCCAGATAGACCCGTCCAGGTTTTCCATATCGTTTTTTGATATCGCTCTTGCATAGATTCAAGAGATCAGGATCTCCGGTATGATCTTCTTGTACCAGCAAGCCAGGTGGTTTGCTGACTACCAGCAGATGGTTGTCTTTATAAATAATATGCATTTTCTATCGTCCGGACCTGCAGGTCGAGTTCGAAAGGGACTTTTGGGTTGTTTGATGGCATGTTGATACGATGTGCGTTTGATTTCGGATCACGACAAGCCCTCGACATGGCCTCTTTTCAGCGGTAGAGCAGAAACAGCGCAACACAAGCCAGGGCAATAAATAATTGATTGCGATGACCGAGTCGTTCCTTCCAAATCCATGCACTGGTGACCGAAGAGAGTAAGATGATACCAATTCCATTGCTCGGAAAGACCAAAATACCGGCCAGATCTCCCAGAGCGTGAAGAAAGAATACGGTTGAAAATAGGTTGAGTATACCCAGAAACACGCCATAGATGATAACCATCCGTGTCAGTCTGATATGTTGATACCAAACGACTCCGGCTGTTATCACAAAGGCGGTTGGGAAGACGAGTGCCAGAAAAAAATAGGGATTGTGAACCGGTACCAAATGGGTTTGCACTTTGAGCATAAAGTCCGTGGTTCCAAAGACGATGAACAGCACCAGGCCCCAACCAAATCCTTTATGAAACAAGGTTCGCCATTGACGCCAAGGAGTGGGCTCACGGCTGGCCAGAGGAAGTGAAACAAAGGCGAGGCTGATTCCTGCAATCTGCCATGGACCCGGGATCTCGTGAAAAAATACAATAGAACCAAGGGTGGGGAGAACCGCAGACAGTCGCATCAGAGAAACCGGGATCGTCACCCCCAGTTTTTTGATGGTAAACATGAACAATCCGAAACCGGCGACAAACAAAACACCCACTCCGATTCCCATCCCCAGCAAACCCGGAGACAGCTGATCGCTCTGATATCCATGGCAGGCGGCAATAGCCATGATCGAGGCCACCGCATAGTTGATGACAAACAAACCAAACGTGGGACACTGTTTATTGCCGGCCCATTGAAACAGATGGGCGATGCCCACTGAACATAAAATAGAGAGAAAAAGAAAGTGCATGCAGGAATTCCAGAATGATGTACAGATTAAATAGTAATCTACTGCTTTTTGTAAACATTTCAAAGTCCCTTTTGCATCCTGGATTTGTTGCGTCGCAAAGAATCTTCATTACAGCCAAGAGGACTCGCTATCATCCGGATGAAAAGAACCCTGTCCGGAAACGAAATGATGTTGAAGCGGGGATTCTGTGAACAAAAAATCGGTGTGACAAACGGAAATCAGAGTGGAATTCTTCCCGCTGACGCCTGGTGTGCATCAGCGGGAAGGTGTGTCCTATTCGATGGGATAAACCAGCTTGTTGTCGGATCTGATCTGATCGAGAATGGCCATGATATCGAGGGTTTCCTGTTGTGGCATAACCGGGCTTTCGAGCAATCCTTTATCGATACAATCCATGACGTGCTGGGCTTCAAATTGAAATCCCGTGCCATCAAAGGGCATTTTAAGCGTTTCCTGGTTGTTGTTGCTATAAAGTGTGGCCTGTGAGGCCTGCCAAAATTTTGGATGAATCTCGATAGTCCCGCGAGTACCACCGATCCAGGCACGACAGGGCATATTCGTTCCAATGGAGCAGGTGAGGGTGGCCATTGCAGAGTTTTCATAGGTAAACATCATACTGGTGGTCTCATCGACCCCGGTGGATGTAAAGTTCATGGCACTGGCCAGTGTCGCTGGAGGCTGTTTGAGAATCAGATTCGTGAATGAAATGGGATAGATACCCAAATCGAGTAACGCTCCTCCTGCGAGATGAGGAGAAAAAAGCCGGCTCTTTTCATTAAAAGGAGCTTTAAAGCCAAAATCGGCGGCAATATGACGAACCCGGCCGATATGATCCTTTTTTATCCAGTCCTGAACCTGGATAATAGCAGGCAGAAAACGAGTCCACATCGCCTCCATTAAAAAGACACCCCGTTCGCGTGCGGTTTGGATCATTTCTTTGGATTCTCGGACATTCACGGCAAAGGGCTTTTCACACAGCACCGCTTTATCGTGATTCAATGCCAGGAGAGTATTGCTATGATGGTGAGAATGAGGTGTTGCCACATAAATAATATCAACATTCGGATCCTCTACAAGTGCAGCATAGGAAGAATATGCGTTCTCTATGGCAAACGTGCGTGCGAACCGGTCTGCTGTTTTTTGCGCTCGGGATCCAACGGCGACAATTTTGGCGTTGCTCAGAGTTTGAAGTGATTTGGTGAATGCATTCGCTATAGCTCCGGTTCCAAGTATTCCCCAGTGATACGGTCGATTCATTGTGCCTCCGTCGGGTTTATTCTGCTCCGAATTTTAACGGTACTTTGGTCAGTCCAACCACTCTGCCATCCTCATAATCAAATCTGTACAGTCCAGGACGCAATTCTTCATCGGCTTCGAGTGCTTTAAATTCTGTCACCACATCCAACAATCCGGTCAGGGAAGACAGAATACCTTCTGCATTGGAATCGCTTACCTCTCCGAGTTCCACCAGATTCCATCCCTCATCCAGTTTTACTTTGATGTCCAC
>CAYPUH010000401.1:0-3371 GCA_964413725.1 uncultured Cytophagia bacterium | reverse complement strand
CATATGGCGTACGACATGAGATCGCCTGTTGGACCGTCCACTATTCTCACGGTACAGCTCCTGATATTGTGCTGCCATGTGTTGTGCTGAGTGGTTGTTTCTGGTATTCTCATACCCTCTTCGGGCCATCTTTTGGGCTTTGTCCGGAGAGTTGATCAATTCCAACAGGGCTGATTGCAACTGGAGGGCGTCGTTGGGCTGAATCAGCAATCCGGACACCCGATTCTCAATCAGGTTTGGAATATCACCTACCCGCGTGGCAATGACCGGTAGGTTTGCTGCCAATGCCTCGAGCACAGCCATCGGCATGCCTTCAGTGAGCGAGGGCAGTACAAACAGATCGATCGCCTGAAGAAAGTGGATGATATCTTTAACAAAACCGGCCAATGTAACATGCTCTGTCAGATCCATTGATTTAATCTGATGCCGTAGCGAGCCTTCCAGTGATCCGGTTCCGGCGAGGATGAAATGTACTTCCGGATGGACACGAATCACATTTTGCGCTGCCCGGATCAGGATAGCGTGTCCCTTTTCAGGATCCAGGCGTCCCACTGATGCGATGATTGTTTTGTCTTCTGGCAGGTTCAACGCTTTTTTGGAGCGAACGTTTTTCTCCCGGGACTCAAATCGTTTGAAATCGATTCCATTTGGAATCAGTGTGATCTTCGAGGTGGGTATTCCGGAGGCCAGCAGATCCGAGAAAACCGTGCTGGAAACCGCAACAACATGGTTGAATGATTTTAATATTCGGCGGTCGATATCGGCGTATCGTTGGCCTTTTCGGCTTGTCAAAATCCATGGGTGGCATGTCGCCACAAGGATAACGCCGATACCAATGGTGGCTGTACGGGCATAAAAATTGGATTTATACCCATGACTGTTTACAATCTGTATATTGTTTTTTTTGATATAGCTCCGCAGATGACCAACCGTTCTCACGTCAAACGCTGTCCGACAAGGGAACGTCACGGTCGAGATTTGATTATCGCGCGCAAATACCGCCAGTTCACAGTGAGAATTATATTGATTGTCCAAAACACCAATGATCGGCGTAAACTCTTCACGCATAGCTGTGCAGAGGTTGGCGATGACATTCTCTGCTCCATAAAATCCCAGGCTGCTCTGTAGATGCTAGACTTTTTTCATTTTATTTCTTTCCGCCATTTGTTGGCAAATTTAAACATGCCGATAAGAAAACCGAGACCATAACTGGTATGCAAAATTAGAAAAATCAGGGGAAGGTAAAGTCCATAAACAGGCCCCTTTCGCCATGCGATTTTGATCGTGAAAAATAAATTTGTGCACGCATAACTTAATATGATGAGTCCAGACATTTTCCAAAACAGGGGATTCAGTAGTGAAGCCATCAAGGAGCCCAAAAGCACCAAAACAAAGAGCGGCGGGACAAATTGTCGCAACTGCATCATTCGAGTGTGTTTTTGCAGGACTCGTACTTTATAGAGACCATACTGGAAATACTGTTTCCACAGTTTGAGCAGAGAGGACCGTGGTGTGTAATGTGATCGAATTTTGGGTGTGAAATAAATTGAGCCTCCCGCTTTTCGCAGTCGATAGTTGAATTCGTCATCCTGACATCTCGTCAACTCTTCGTCAAACACTCCCAGTTTGCCGAATACCGATTTTTTATAGGCGCCAAAGGCGAGAGTATCAACATATCCGGCTTTGCCCGACGTTCGAAACCGCGCGTTTCCGACTCCAAATGGTGAGGACATGGCGAGAGCGATTGCCCGTCCTGTAAGCGTCGAGTTTTTACTGAGGATGACCCCTCCCACACAGTCGGCACCGGTTTTCTGCAGGTATTCAACACATCGACTTAGATAAGCCGGCTCGAGGGCCGCGTGGCCGTCCACCCGCACGATAATCTCTCCTTTAGCGCGCTCCAAGCCCATATTAAGAGCGTGTGGTACGGTCTTTTCGGGATTCGTCAATACAGTGAGATATGAGGGGGCCATCTGATCGATGATTTCCCGGGTTGTATCCGTTGATACTCCATCGATAACCAGGATTTCCATTTTATCGATGCTGTAATCCTGATCTATCATCGATTCAATACATTCTTTTATTGTATGTTCCTCATTTCGAATGGGAGCGAGGATAGATATAAAGGGTTGTAGAGTAGACCAGTCTGTCATGATTTATCCTGCCATATTTTCAGCAACGGGAGCGTGTTCAACCCGGGTTTCCGGGGGCTCTTGCATTTGAGTCTTCTGTTTTATTACATTTTTGCGGGCTTGCTCATTTTTAATGAGGTGGATATTGACCACTACCAGGGCCAGAAAGACCCAGTAGAAGCCGATGATATTAAAGAAATGCCAGTAGCTACCGGCAATGTTGCCAGCGAGTGTGGCGATCACACAACCGATCATTCCCAGCCCCAGACCTTTGGCAAACGCTTCATCCGCAATTTTGACCAGCTTCCAGCCGCAATAGATTCCAAGTATAAACAGAGTCAGAACCAGCAGCAGTCCGATAACTCCCATTTCAACCGCGGTTTGCAGATAGTTGTTGTGAAAACTTTTCCAGGTATAGTTTGTATATCCGCCATCGGTCACGGTGATTTGTCTGGTGATATCAAATCCGGCTCCCATCAGGGGATTTTGATTGATGATTCCCTGTGCCTGCTCCCACATCCCAAATCGTTCCATGGTGGTGCCGTCAAAGCCCTCTTCTGTCCGTGTCATCTCGATCCGTTCCTTTACGGATGTGGGAAGCAGGTTCTGCCAAAAGAGCGTGACCAGTATCACCACCAAAAGAATCTTTCTATTTTTGATCAAACCCACAAACAACCAGCTTGAAAATGCTGCCAGATAACCACTTCTGGAAAATAGAAACATGATACAATAGTAACTCAGTGCGCCCACACCGGCATAGACGAGTTTTCTCCAGCCATTTTTGTCATAGAGAAACAGTGTCACCAAAAAGATCGAATAGGACGCGAGAAACACCGCAAGGAAGTTGCCGGCAAGAGAACTGGGGGTGCCCAGGTGCCGGAAAGAGGACGTATAGTGTGAGGTGTCTATGTATTTAATAATATTGTAAAAATTACGATCCAATATCACGATTGAGGCGATCATGATAAAGATCAGGATTTTGATCTGAAGGCGGTTCTTAAGATTGTTTACGATGATAAAATAGAGAATAAAGGGGATGAGATAGTTTTTCCAGGCCATGAGGCGAGGGTCGATGGGCTGGATGGACAGTGGCACCCCGATATACAATGAACCTCTCCACACTGTAATAAACGTCCAAACCACCAAAAGAGTCAGAGGCAGATTCAAAGGGGTTTTCCTGAAAAAGCTATCCTCTGTTTTCCTGCTGTCAATAACCCATCGAATCAACATAGCCAGGAT
>CAYPUH010000400.1:0-3388 GCA_964413725.1 uncultured Cytophagia bacterium | reverse complement strand
GAAATGACTCTTTTGGTTGTGTCAAAGGAAAAAATCAGAAACTATTTCGCCGGCAATAAAGGATTGATCACACGATTTGCGGTCAATACCGTTAACAGTCTGGCGAGAAAACTGGCCATGAGTTACGATTATATCACACAGCTTGCAGACTCGAAAAACAGTAAAACCACAGATGAAATCCAGATTGTTTAACAGCACTCTACGAAAGTATGATGCCACATCCAATGAATATAAAGATCTCTGATATCTGCTAGACCGGTAGCAGCGGTAGATCGAAAAAACAAATCAAACAGGATTGAAGCGGCGGGCGTTCACAGGTCCGCCCTCCAAACCCGTCCACAATGAGAGGTAGGAAATGGAAAGAGAAAATCCGGGAGACACAAGGTCCAACCAGATGCTAAAGTGGTGGAACTATGTCCGCTGGTTGTCCACAATAAGTTTTCTTTCCGTCGGCATTCTGTTGATGTCCATGCAGGATGTCGAATTGCCAGAGTACAGTTTCATTTTCATTCTACTCGGCATCATGCTGCTCAATTTTGCATATAGTTACTGGCTGGACAATTTTATCAAGAAAAAAGGGTATATTTGGCTTCATAATTTTCTCGATATTTCGATCTTCTCCCTTGCGATTTATATGACCGGCGGAGTAAAAAGTCCTCTCATCTGGATTTATCTCATACCGATCCTGACCTCCAGCATCACCATCGGTCGGGGAGCCGGATTGTGGGCCAGTTTTGTGAGTATGATGGGTCTGTTCCTCCTCCTGTTTATGTTCGACTATCATCAAATGACCAACATCGCTCTCTTTCCGGCTCTGGTTGAGTTTATACACACACAGACGCATACACTGTTGTCCTATGCGTGTTTGTTTCTGCTGGTCTATTTCATCTCCTCTTTTCTCGCTAGCACATTAAGACTACAGAATGTGGCATTGGAAAACCTCAATCGCCAACTGGACAGAAAGAATGAAGAGCTCGTTATATCCAAGGAAAAAAATATTCTGATGGAGAAAAAGCGGTTTGCGGACAAACTGGCGCGGACGCTTCAGCACGAGTTGAACAACCCTCTCGCTATCCTGTCCATCAATTCGGAACTGCTCATGAAAGAAGAGGGACAGACCTATTTCGAACGGATCACCTCCATGCAAAAAAATATCACACGAATGAAGACCATCCTGAAAAAAATCGATCAGGTCTACAGAAGCGACAATCCGGAATTGATTTCCACCATAAACAGTCTCGATATAGAAAAATTTGACCTCAGTGATAATCCCATAACCATCACCAAACACTAGAAAACAATGCTCTCGACCTTGTTTCAAAAAATCCTGCAGAACATACCATCCTACGTAGAGGGGATGGATCGTCACGACCTCATCGGGCAGCAGATCGACAACCTCGATCCCGATGAGGTGGAAATCCTGCGAGGTAAAATCGATGAATTTCTGATGTATATGAGAGATCAGCAGGCTTCGGATATTGAAATTGGGGGCAGCACATCGAAAAACATGGTATGGCTTCGTATTGAAGGCAAAAAAACACCACGCCCTGAATTGGGGACCTGGACAGCAGACCAAACCGACATATTTTGTCACAGCCTGATCACGCCCAAACAACGGGAACGTCTCTTCAAAAGCCGGGCATCCGATTTTTCACATGCTCTGGAACACGATGGCCAGCTGTACCGTTGGCGTGCCAGTGTGTATATGGACATCGGTCATCTGGCGCTGAACATGCGGAGTATCGCGGCAGATGTATTTCCCTATCAAAAACTGGGGTTTCACTCCAACATCTCTAAATACTTTTCCCTGCTGCATGAAAAACAGGGTCTCATCCTGTTGACCGGCATCACTGGATCGGGGAAAAGTACTACCATGGACAGTGTGATCGATGCCAACAACCGCACCTCAAACGCCCATATCGTCATAATCGGAGATCCTATCGAATATATTCATCAATCGTCACGCTGCATCATCCGCCACCGCGAAGTGGGTAAAGATGTTCTATCGTTCAAAGATGGGGCCATTCAATCCCTGCGCCAGGATCCGGATATCATCATTGTCGGCGAGATGCGAGATCCCGAGACCATCATGACATGTCTGGAAATATCGGACACGGGCCACAAGGTCTTTTCAACCCTGCATACAGGCTCGGCGGTGGAAACCATCGATCGTATCGTCGCTGAATGTCCTCCAGCAGAACAGGAACGCGTGCGGGTTCGGTTGGCCGATCAGTTGCGGGTGGTCGTTTCTCAAAAACTGATTCCAGGAGTGACCGGTAAACGCGTATTGACAAAAGAAGTGTTGTTGGTGACCTCCTCTGTAAAGGCGGCGATTCGAAACAAAAACGTCCATGAAATCTATCAGATGATCAGCGAAAACGGAAAACGGGGCATGATCACACTGGAACAGGATCTCGCCAGGTTGTATAAACAGGGTATAATCGATCATGATACCGCCATCGACTATGCCAACAACAAAAAAAGACTCCATGAACTGTTGAATTAGAGGCACAATAAGATCATGAAAAAACGCGCGATCGGCATATTTATCGATGATTATACCCTCAAAATCGCCATGGTATCCCAGACCGGGAAAGCATACCAGGTAGATTCACTGGAGCAGTTTCAACTGTACGAAGCGTTGGGATCAGAGGATCAACTCGATCAGGATCTGGAACAGATCGGTGAGAGCGCAGAGAGTGAAGATTTGGGGTTCGGACGGGATCTCTCCACGGCAAAAACAACAGAAACCACAGGAATTTCCGAAACCCGGACCAATCTGGATGTCATTATCGATATTTTTCGTCGTGTCATCCCGTCGGGAACACAGATCGCATTTACCATCGGCGACTCGTTCACACTGTATAAAAAAATCATTTCCGTTGAGGAGAAAAATACCAAACGGATCAAACGAATTGTATGGGATCGCATCCAGGAAATCTCCTCCGGTGAACCCCGCTATGAAAATATTGGCTATATAAAGCATCCGGACGGATCCATATTGGGGATGCTGCACGATGATCCCTTGATTCTCGGTGATATGATATGCGAAGCATCGGATTTGGTGCATTCGCGTCCGGCACGACTCCGACGCATCGATACGCTTGAATTTGTATTGGCTCATCATCTCGTGCAGACTCAGGACCTCAAAACAAACGAGTTTAGCGCGGTTATTCTGTTTGCCCAGTCCTTTACAAAAATCTTTTTCCTGAACGGTCCGTATATCGAAAGCGTTCTTCCTACGATTCAGGAAGGGTCGGATTCCGATGTGGTCTGTCACACCGCCGTTTCCAAAACCCTCTTCGAATTGGATTCCGGCAGTATACCCGAACTTCACAACATTTTTCTCGCCGGGGATACTGCGAAATTGGATGCAAAGACCTATTAT
>CAYPUH010000399.1:0-3429 GCA_964413725.1 uncultured Cytophagia bacterium | reverse complement strand
CAGTGATGGAGATGGTTTTAGTTATGCCGGTCCCATGGGCGCACCAAGCATCAGTTCCTTTGCCACACGATTTTCTGGAGACATTCCTGGTGACTATGCGACGACAGGTCTTTTTATTAATAATCCACGATCGGGGGCGGATGACTATCATATCTACACCCATGGTAGCGGCGCTCGAAGTCATATAGAAGGAGATGTCTATCTGGCCGACAAGCTGGGGATTAATGGAGCAGATAATTTGACCTATGCCTTGACAGTCAAAGGTAGCATGTGGGTCAGTGATCATGCCTATAAAAATGCTCCTTTGAGCTGGGAATCCCTCTCGGATAGACGGGTCAAAACCGTCGAGGGCCCCTATGAAAAGGGATTGGATGAGCTGGCACAGATCGATGTGGTCAATTTTCATTACAACGAGGGAACTGGCCTCGACTTGCCCACCGATGTCTCCATTAGTGGAGTGGTGGCACAGGAACTGAAAGAGGTCTTTCCCGAAGCAGTATCGCATCTGGAGAACCATCCCGATGATTATTTGACCGTCGGCACCGACCCTCTGTTTTGGGCGATGATCAATGCCATCCAGGAGCTCAAAGCCCGCGTCGAAGTATTGGAGGCGCGGTGATTGGAGACGACCAAATCGATCATTGAAGCAGTCTATTGTTCAAAATAGAGAAACAAAGCAATGCAGGACTCGGAGAGTCTGAATGTCAACTATCTATAGGTCTAAATGTCAATAGACAAAAAGGACTATCGATTCATCAAGAAGAGGTAGAAGACGGTCGAGATGATATTCGAGGATCAAAATGGGAGTGATAGCGATGAATAAAATGTATATTGTCAGTATTCTTGTCTTGATGCTCGTTTCTAGCAGCTGGGCACAGATGACGGTGAGAAACACTTACAACCATGTGGTGATGAATGTAGATGAGCACGCCAATGTGAGAATCGGCTCGGCACAGCAAACCGGCGACCTGACCACCGATAACATGGTTATCAATACCGGCCTTACCTTTGCACCGTCTGACGCGACAGCGGGCCGGGTCCTGAAAACCAACAATGCCGGCGAAGCCTATTGGGGAGTGGAAAATCAGAGACTCCAGTTGAATGGCCAGGGAAACGCAATAGAAATTACGGATGGCATGGGCAATGTGCTGGACGATGTCACCCTGCCCATCATTCCGGGCTATTGGCAGCTGGCGGGAACCGCGGGTGAAACGCTGTCTCCGTTATCAAATTCACATAAAGTCGGCATTGGAACCACGTCTGCCAATGCCCATCTCGAAATTGTCAGTGACGATTACACCGCGCTGCGTCTGGAAGGCAAGGCAGGAGTCGACGAAGTCACCACCCTGGTAGCCGGAAATGGCAACACACGGTTACATTCCACAGGAGCAATGGTCTTTTTTCTGGACAGTGATAACGACTCTGGAGGTAACGGGCAACTCACTATTTTTGCCCATGACGATGAGATATATGGCGATACTGCAAAACGCTTGTTCTGGATTGGAGAGGGAGATCCCCAGTGGACCCATTATCTGACCCTGGGCAATGGCGCCCACTGCACGGCCGGAGGCGTCTGGGTGGATGGATCCAGCCGGGAGTACAAGGAAAATATTCAGGATCTCTCTCTCGAGGATGCCAAAGCAACGTTGACAGAATTGAATCCGGTGACGTTTAACTATAAAACCCCCTCCGATCCGGATCAATACGTTGGCTTTATCGCCGAAGACGTGCCCGACCTGGTGGCCACCAACGACCGCACATCCATGTCGCCCATGGATGTGGTCGGGGTATTGACCCGTATCGTTCAGGATCAGGAGGAGAGGATAAAGTATCTGGAATCACAACTCGCCCGCTAACAACCGTCAAGTCGTATTTAAGTCAGAGTCCGGCGGTTGCACCGGTCAGAACATTGAACGCTATGGTGATCAACATTTGAATATAAAATGGAAAGAAATGATCATGAACGTATTGAGATTCAAACTCGTTTTCATCCTTGTGGCCATATGGAGTATGCCTCTGGTGGCACAGATGACGGTCAAAAACACCTCCGGGGTGGTCCTGATGCAAGCCGAAACCGTATCAGGGGAAACCGAGGTGACCATCAGTCCGGGACCTGAGACGGGCAACCTGATTACCGACACCATCACCATCATCGAGGGTGCAGGTTCCGGCAAGGTGCTGAAAGCCACGAACAGCAGTGGGGATGCCAGCTGGGGTACCGATCAGGGTGTCGGCAGTCTCGACGGTGTCAGCCACGATGGCGGCAATATCGATCTGGTCGCAGGAGACAACATCTCCATCGATTCGGATAATGCCGGAAATCAGATTACCGTGTCCTCGGCTCTGAGTTCACGCGTCAGCAAGTGGTATGGTGCCGAACTTTCCGAGACAGACAACCCCAAAAGCAGTTGGACAGGTGTCCCTGATATGCAATCGACGATCGTCAAGGCTGGTACGTATCTGGTGACCTGTACCATGTATATTCAGATCAATGGTGGGTATCTAGTCGACTTTCGCATTCGCCGGGACAAGGGAACTCCGGAATATATGGGTGCTGTGTATAGCAAATTTCCCGACGGCGGTCTGGGATCTTTTTCCGCGACATATATATCCACTTTTGAAGCCAACACCACCGTTCGGCTTGGGTATACCTCTGCCGATCTCAACCCCGCGGTTTCAGGAGACGGTTTTCTCATTGCCCCCTGGGGTCTCTATTATCATATGATTCGGATCGATGACTAGACCCCTTTGCCGGGTTAACCAAAGGGGGATCTCGCATGATCGCCGCTCATCGGTCTGTTCACTCTGCCCGCTATGATAAAAGGCTTTGCCGATGAGAGCCCTGTCGATGCGGCCCCCCGGGTCTGGTCCCCAGAGGACAGACAATCCTCTCGCCCTGCCTGCTGTGGAATGACATATCGGAAAGTGGAACAATCAATGGCAAAGACTCTGAACACTTGAAAGGTTGTCCTGAAACATCCATATCGTCACAGCAATCTGGCACAGTATTTGTAGTGTTAGGGAAGCCATACAATAAACATTGTTTTTTTAAAGACTTGTTGTCGTTATTTACTTGAAAACAGGCATCGATTGTCACAAAATCAAGACAAAGGTCATCCTTTTATGAGACGATAGTTATCAATACGACAACCACAATGAAAAGGTATTATGGGGAATAACGATGATCAGGATCTATTCTTTTTTGCTATTGCTTGTCTTCAGCACTGCAGCCTTTGCTCAATTGACGGTTATAAATTCGGGTGGTGATGTGGTCATGCAGGTCGATAATCAGGCCAATGTGACCGTCGGCTCGGCGACACAGACCGGGGCCTTGACAACGCATACCCTGACCATTCTCAACGGTGCCGCTGATGGCCGCGTATTGAAATCCAATGCCTCGGGGTTGGCGTCCTGGGGAACGGATCAGGT
>CAYPUH010000398.1:0-3442 GCA_964413725.1 uncultured Cytophagia bacterium | reverse complement strand
GAGCCTTCCCTCAATTCTTTTTCGTCGTCAATGATTAGGATAGATTCCATAAATGCTCCCAAGATGCTAAGATTACTCTGTGGTCACAGCGAGAACTTCTTCCAGGGTGGTGATACCCTCGAGCACACGACGTCTCGCGGCGGCGCGCAAGGAGGTCATGCCAGTGGTTTCAGCACTTTTACGTATCGCCTCTTCCTGAAGATTGTCTGCCGAGTCCAGAATCAACCGGCGAACTTGCGATGTAAACGGCAGGACTTCATGGATTGCGGTCCGACCGGAATAGCCATCCCGACACCGTTCACATCCTTTACCTTCATAGAATTCGTTGTTGTTGATTTCCTCTTCCGTGAATCCCAGAGACAAGGCCAGTTTTTGGTCAATTTTTACGGGTTCCTTACAGACAGGACAAAGTGTTCGAACCAATCGTTGCGCTACGACGAGATTGATCGCATAAGCGATCAAAAAGGGCTCGATATCCATTTTATACAGACGTGAGATCACGCTAACGGCGTCATTGGTATGCAATGTGGAGAAGGTGAGGTGGCCGGTATTGGCCAGCTTGATGGCGATTTCTGCGGTTTCGGTATCACGAATCTCACCAACCATCACGATATCCGGATCGTGACGCAAAATCGACCGCAGGGCTCTATCAAAATTCATTTTGGCATTGATTTTCAGCTGTCTGGAGCCACGAATATTGTATTCTACCGGATCCTCTACCGTCAGGATGTTGAGTTGAGGCGTCATGACCTGATGCAGAGCGGCCACCAGGGTGGTACTTTTACCACTGCCCGTGGGCCCTGTCAGGATGACCATTCCTTGTGGTTTGCATATCGCCTTGAGAAATTCACTTTTGGCGAAACCGTCGAATCCCAGTTTATCCAGATCGGTGATCACCTTACGATCGTCGAGGACACGGATGACCACACTTTCGTATTTACGTGCAAACGCAGACGAGACGATGGGCAGAATGGACACACGAAAGCGTATCAGATAGCGATCGATCTCTCGTTGAACGAATCCATCCTGGGCGGTGTCCCATTCAAATCGGTCCACATTTTTGGTGCGATCCTTTACCACCGCCAAAAAAGCTTCGGGTTTAACACCGTCCTGACGGTGCCAGAGTTGGAGTCGACCATGGACCCGAAAGTGAATTTCGGTGATATTGCCTTCTTTGGGGATGATATGAACATCACTGGCGCTGCGCCTGACCGCTTCGATGAGGCACCCTTCGAACAGATTGACCAGCAAGCTTTTGTTGATGGCGGCGGTGAGCTCGTCCTCATCGAGTTCCTTATCTTCCTCTTCCGGATCATCGGTGATGGCGATCTCTTCGCTGGCTTCTTTGACGAACTGGAGAAATTCATTCTCGTTGGGTTCCATAAAGGCGAGCAGTTTATCCACGTCCTCCAGTCGACTATAGGCCAATTCGAATCGTTTGATCCCTGCGCGTTTGATGATTTCTTCGATATCCCGATCTGTGGGATAGGGGGTGAGAAAAATCCGGATTTCCCGGTTTTTTTCACTATAGCCAAAAGGGATGATCTTTTTTTGAATAAAGGACTTTTGACTGCGCTCATCCAGGGATTTATAAAAGGTTTGAATGAATTTGATCCACCCGTCCGAAATGGATTCAGAATTGAATTTGATCTCCCGGAAGGCATAGATATTACAGACCGTCTGGAACACCTTGTGACGATCGAATCCGAGATCATTGATCAAGACATCTTCAAGACTTTGTTTGTTTTTGGAATTGGAGAGAATGTCCAATGCCTTGTTCAAGTTATCCTGTTCGATTGGCCCTTTACCGGCCATTTGTTGAATAAGAGACTTGGATATGTGCGATGTACTGATCATAGCTACATTCCTGGTAAGCTGGGTTGAAAAAGTGCGGTTTCGGACGACACGATGGTCAACAGGGTCATGACGATCATAATGGCAAACGCCACATAGACCTGTATCCAGTCGACAATCGATTTCATTTTATAGGTTGTTTCCCGTTCATAGTACCGGGCGATCTGCATGGTCACCCGTTTCAACGTTCCCGACTCTGCTCCGGTATTAAGCCGCGTGAGCGCGTTTTCGGTAAAAATACCGGTTCGTTCCAGGGATTCAACCAGACCACGACCCTCCTGTACCATAAGAGGAATGGCGATTTCCTTGATCTGCTTTTCCATATACGTGTTTCGACAGGCTTCGGCCGCCGTGCGGATCACGTCGATATTTTCACCCGATCCGCTGTACATGGAGTGAAAGACACGGCAAAAGATTTCGATGGACGTTTTATGCACCACTGGTCCCACGATAGGCAGCTTCAGGACGATACGGCTATAGAAAATTTTGCCCTTTTCTGTCATGCCAAACTGGAACAAGAGGAGGGGAGGCACCACAAGTGCCGCGATGATCAGGATAATATTGCCGGTAATAAAGTGGCTGAGATCCAGGCTGGCCTGTGTTAAGGGAGGAAGGTCTGCGCCAAAGTCCTTGAACAATTCGGCGGTCTTGGGGAAAATATATCCGATATAGAAGATGACCGCGCCCAAAAGCACCAACATGGTTACCGATGGCATGAGCAGAGCACTTTTGAGGCTCTTGCGAAATTCCTGAATCCGCTCCAAAAAGATAGCGGTATTATCAAACACCTCTGCCATATTTCCGCTTTTGGATGCGACCCCGAGCATTTTTGCCGGAAACGTTCCCAGATACGGTCCTTGTTTGGTAAAAACCTCCTCTCCATCCATACCGTCTTTGAGATCGCTGATCACTTCCTTGATCACTTTTTTCATCGATTTGTTGGACATGTCGGTTTCCAACAGATTCAGAATCTCATCGAACGGCAATTTTTCCCGCAACAGGTCGGCGGACAAGCGGATGAAGGTGATGATATCGGACTGTGGGGGTTTGAAACGGAAATCGACCAGGGATTTTTCCACATGGACGTCATCAAAGCCCATTCGGCGCAATGCGAGATCCACTTCTTCTTTCGAAAAGGCCTCCTGTTCGCCCCTGACGATCGATCCATCGCGCTTTTTGACTCTGTAGAGATAGGAGGCTTTTTTCTGAATGGCACTGAGGCTGAAATGGTGTTGTCTGGCCAGGAGATCGATTTTTCGCCTGGCTTCGCGTCGGTTTTTCGCCTCAACATAGCCGACGATGCGTTTGTTTTGCGAGTTGAGACCGCTGTAGCGATATTCAGCCATATTCTCCCTCATCCATCCCGGTTTGATGATTGATTCTTTGCTTGCAGACAAAAAAGCCCTGCCCCGCGTCCCGAAGAGCAGTTCCTCCCCTCTCTTCCATGGGACCGGGACAGGGCGTGGGGTTTAGCGGTTTGTGACCATTGTGGTATCGATACCATTCTTTAATACCACAATTTCAACCGTGCAGGGTGTGTCATCATTGTCGCCATCTCTCACCCCGATTCCCTTGATCGTTACAGACG
>CAYPUH010000397.1:0-3469 GCA_964413725.1 uncultured Cytophagia bacterium | reverse complement strand
TTGTCACATTGTCCGGACCGAGCCATGCTGAGGAAGTCAGTAAAACTATCCCCACGGCCATTGTGTCAGCTTGTAGAAATATCGACAACGCCGAATTTATTCAGAAAATATTCATGAATAGCGTTTTTCGGGTCTACACAAATGATGACATCATCGGCGTTGAGTTGGGTGGCGCATTAAAGAATATTATCGCCTTGGCCGCTGGAATTTGTGATGGCGCTGGATTTGGGGATAATACAAAAGCGGCCTTGCAGCCACGTGGATTGGCAGAAATTGCCAGATTGGGACGTAAGCTGGGCGCTGATTCCTTGACCTTTGGGGGGCTTTCCGGCATGGGCGATCTCATCGTGACCTGTATGAGTAAACATAGCCGCAACCGCTATGTCGGAGAGCAGATCGGCGCCGGGAAGACATTGGAAGATGTCCTGTCGGGTATGACTATGGTTGCAGAAGGTGTAAAAACCTGTCGATCAGCTGTGTCATTGGCACAAAAATTTGATGTCGAATTACCCATCTGCCAGGAAGTCTATGACATTTTATTCAACAACAAATCAGCACGGGAAGCGCTCGCATCTCTCATGACACGGGGGGTCAAACCCGAAGTGTGGGGATAAATAGGCTGTAAGTCTGCAACCGATACAAAAACACGCAAATCCCGTTGAAAAATGGGGAGAACGATTATGTTTAAGAGTATACTTGCAACTGTAGATGGTTCTCATTACACAGAAACGGTTTTGACACACGCCATCTCTTTGGCCAAATCATTCCAGAGTCATTTGACCGTCTTAACTGTAGCCGACAGCCGTATCTTTGAATGGGCGACGGCAATTGGCTCTGAAGGGTTCGTTCCCATCGTCCCTTCCGGTGTTTATGAGGAGGAATCGCGTAAAATTCTCGAAGAAAAAGCCACCAAAGTTTTACAAAAGTCATCAGACAAAATCAGTGCACATACCATTGAATATCAAACCTTGAAAGCAACCGGGTCACCTGTCGATGCAATACTTGAACATTCTCATATAAATGATCTTATTATAATGGGTAAGCGAGGAGAGTACGAAAGATGGGATAATGACGCACTCGGAGCCACTGTAGAGGCTGTCAGTCGACATTTGCGCAAGCCTCTGCTGGTCACCAAGCGGGAATTCAGACCGTTTAAACGAATTTTATTGGCCTATGATGGTTCCGAACACGCCAATTGGGCGATGCAATATGTCGGACATTTTGCGGAAACGTACAGCGCTCAGGTGACGATTCTGACCGTATGTGATGATCCGGATTTGGGTCACTCTATATTGAAAGAAGCTGATCAATATCTCGAGAACTATCGTCTTGAAAAATCACTTGTTTTACTCGAGGGGACGCCACATAAGCAAATAACATCATTTGCTGAAGAACATGAAACGGATCTCATTGTCAGCGGCGCCTATGGACGTTCCCGTATCAAAGAAGCCTTTTTGGGCAGCACCACCGAGCATATTTTAAGATTTTCTTTATGTCCGGTATTATTGGCGAAATAGTTGGAATGATACAAGAAGAAAGGACAGGAATGGAACGCGTCTACATTTCGGATATTGACAACTATGCAGCACAGACCGTGACTCTATCGGGTTGGGTTTACAACCGTACTCACAAGGGTAAGCTTGTATTCATCATGCTGCGGGATGGAACAGGAATGATCCAGGCCGTTATTTTCAAGGGTAATGTGGAGCCAGAACTCTTTGATCAGATGACGCGGTTGCCGCAGGAGAGCTCAATTCGCGTGACCGGAACGGTTACCGAGGACAAGAGAGCCAAGGGGGGATATGAACTCCAGGTAGATACCGTCGATGTCATTGATGAAGCCGATGAATATCCGATTACTCCCAAAGATCATGGTATCGATTTTTTGATGGACCACCGGCATCTCTGGCTGAGATCTTCAAGACAGCACAGTATCTTGCGTATCCGGCATGAGATTATTAAAGCGTGTCGCGATTACTTTAATGACATGGGTTTTATGAATATTGATGCACCTATTTTCACCCCCGCGGCCTGTGAAGGCACCACAACCCTTTTTGAAACCGAATATTTTGATACAAAAGCATATCTTACGCAAAGCGGGCAGTTGTATATGGAAGCGGCAGCTTTGGCCTTTGGCAAAGTGTACTGCTTTGGTCCCACGTTCCGTGCTGAAAAGTCTAAAACGCGGCGACATCTGACCGAGTTTTGGATGATCGAACCAGAGGTTGCCTTTTTCGATCTGAATCAGGATATTGACCTGGCTGAAGGGATGATTTCATTTATCATACAGAGGGTATTGGAAAATCGCCGCGATGAACTTGAAATCCTGGAACGAGACATCAGCAAATTGGAAGCGATCCAGGCACCGTTTCCCCGAATAACCTATGATGAGGCTTGTGACATTCTCAAAGAAGCGGGTTCAGCCTTTACGCCTGGCGATGATTTTGGCGCCGCAGATGAGACCATTATTTCAGAAAAATTTGAAACCCCTGTCATGGTGACCCACTATCCAAGAGATGTGAAGGCGTTTTATATGAAACAGGATCCGGAACGGCCCGATCGTGCACTTTGTGTGGATGTATTGGCACCGGAAGGTTATGGCGAAATTATCGGCGGTGGACAAAGAGAAGATGATCTCGACATTCTTTTGCAGAAAATCAAGGAACATGATTTGCCTCGTGAAGCCTTTCAATGGTACCTCGATTTGAGATCCTATGGCAGCGTCCCTCATGCTGGATTTGGACTCGGTATAGAACGTACCGTTACCTGGATTTGTGGGATCAATCATGTCCGCGAAACCATACCATTTCCGAGAACATTGTCTCGACTCTATCCATAAGCCAGAATCATCAGAGGAGACCCTATGACATCTCGTGTCGACATGATCATTAAAGGACGTGTTCAGGGTGTTGGATACCGGTATTTCACCATCCATCATGCGAAAGAACTGGGCATCACGGGCCATGTGAAAAATTGTCCTGATGGTACGGTATCGGTGGTTGCGGAGGGGGATGAGAAGGATCTGCTCAAATTCATGGCTCATTTAAAGGAAGGACCGGCTATGGCATCCGTAAGCCATATCAGTCAGGATTGGAAAGAACCGACCCAATCCTTTTCGGGATTTACGGTCGGGTTTTAAGTATCATCGTGGTCGCACTGGTCATTCAAGAGAGGGAGACAAGCTCAATTTCGATTCTGACACTTTTGTTTTGTCCAGTAACCCTCCATTATCGCATGCTATGAACTAAGCCAATGAAAGGATTGACAGTGAATCTATCCAAAGCGATTCGTAATGTTCCTGATTTTCCAAAAGCGGGGATACAGTTCAAGGATATAACCACGCTTGTCGGTGATGGACAGGCATTACGGGAAACCATATCGCAGATGCGGGCCCGCTTTGAATCTCAATCCATCGACGCGGTTATCGGGATTGAATCCAGGGGATTTATTTTTGCTTCCATCCTGGCTT
>CAYPUH010000396.1:0-3486 GCA_964413725.1 uncultured Cytophagia bacterium | reverse complement strand
GTGCCACCAGTTTGGTGGTATTGGTCATGGACCACCCGATGATATCCTGTTTCAGAGCTTCGAGCACATAATAACCGGCGATGCCATAGTGGTTGGTATGGCTGACGCTGACCCATCCGGTACCCACTTTTGTGGCTTTTTCGATGGCGATGCGGTTGGCCTTTGGACCCACGACCAGTCCCAGGCCGTTGTCACCATCCACGGTCGCGGTGCTGGGGGATTCACGAAGGATTTTGATGTTGGGCTTGGGATTGATCCGGCCAAGAGAGAGCATGTCAAAATAGGTATGCAGACGGGCCACTCCATGGGAGTCTATACCGCGGAGATCCGCAGCAGCCAATACCGTTGCGGCCTGTCGGGCATCCGGTTCCGGCACATTAAAGGAACGCAACACCCGGATCACAAAGTCTGAAAGATGTTCGATGGGATAGCGTTGGGTTTCAACATGACTCATGATGATAATCCTTTCTGATCGGACCGATGATTTGTGCATCGGTCTGTCTGCTTTTGATCCGGCAACGCAGAGTGGTCATCACTCCATCCGGGACCTGATATCCGGCGATCCCGTATTCACGGCACATCATATGTCTCGCAGTCAAAAGCATCCCGCCGGACAGGGAGTCTATTTGTCCAGATAGCGGTAGAGGTCTTCGACCCGGATCAGCCGGGAGGATTCTCCTTTCAGGGTACAGGCATGGCGGGCGGCCAATTGACCCCAGCGGACAGCGGTGTCTATCGGCAGTTCTTCCAGAATAAAGGCGCTCAGAAAGCCCACCGCAAGGCTGTCACCGGCTCCATTGGTGTCGATGACCGGTGCATCCAGCTCCACAGGGGGAAAAAACCGGATTTTCTCCGGCGTCGCCACGCCACATCCTTCCGCACCCATACCTGCCACCACCACCGGCCGGTCTGTGCTCATGCGGTCTCGCAGTGTAGATAACAGGGATCGGGTTTCGCTGGCATTGACAGCCGAGAAAAACAGTACATCGCTGTGTTCGATAAAGTCCTTGCGATAGGGATCATCTGCCGATTCCAAATCCTGAATATCACAGGAGATCGTACAGCCCTGTCGTTGTGCCACGGGCAGTATATGTCGCGCCCAGTTGGGAATGTTGAAATGAACCAGCCTGGACGACTGCAACAGGGGCCGGAACGGTTCCATGTCCGGTTCCAGCACCATGTGGCTTTTACCGTCATAAAAGTTTTTACGACGTCCGTCCCTGTACATGAAATTGATACTGCGACAGGTGCCAGCCGGATCGATAAACAGTCCGGAACAATCAATCTGGTCTGTTTCGAATTCCCGACGGATCCAGTCTCCAAACGGATCCTGTCCCACGGTTCCTATAAAGGCGGTTCGGTACCCCAGACGGGCAAACCCGCGACTGGCATACCCTCCGGCCTGACCGATCGTATCGATGTTTTCGGTAAAGTTGGATTCGACGTCAAAGCGAATGTCCTGCCCCGGGAGATAAACCTGGGTGTCGATTCCCACATTGCCGACAACCGTCACCACCGGTGTGGTGTCACTCATTCTGCACTCCTGTACAGAGTTGTTGTTTTGTTACGACCTGCAATATCTTGACTTGTACTCTTTTTTGCAAGGATTTAAATTTATGTCAAAGCAATACTGCATTCATATTGCTTTAATGTGGAAGGATTATGTTGTTCTGTGGATTGACGTTTCCAATGTTTCCTGTCAGGGCCCGGATTCGGTGCGAAGCACCGAATCTCCAATAAATTCAATATAATATCGTCAACTAGAGGGTGAAATTACCTGCTGGTGCAAATGAAATAGAATCATGGGAATATATTTTGAGGGATTCTGTTAACACAGAATCCAAATCAAGGCATATGTCTATTGTATCGTCAGAAGAGTTGAAACAATGAATTTGCTGTATCCATTCACACGGAGAGGTAATGACCTCAACAAAAAAAATTGCCCTGGTGGCGCACGACAACAGAAAGAGCGATCTGGTTGAGTGGGTTGAATGGAACCTCGATACGCTCATAGAACATGAAATTATTTGTACCGGAACCACCGGAACTTTGGTAGAAAACGCCATCAATACCCGTCTTGAGAACACCGGTCTGGAAAAACGGTTTTCCGTCAAGAAATTGAAATCGGGTCCTCTGGGCGGTGATCAACAGCTGGGCGCCATGATTTCTGAAGGCAATATCGATTTTATGATTTTTTTCTGGGATCCCATGGAGCCACATCCTCACGATGTGGATGTAAAGGCATTGTTGCGAATAGCCGTCGTGTACAACATCCCCATAGCATGCAATCGCGCTACAGCGGATTTTATGATCTCTTCCTCTCTGATGAACACAGCATATCATCGAGTTATCAAGGATTACACCGACCACTTAACCCGTTCGGTCATCTAACGATCCTGTTTGAATGAGCTCGCGATAGAATCCATAGAGCTGAACCTGTCCGTTTCCGGCCAGAGTCACCCTCTGATCCTGATTGATATTGTGGTGGTCGAGTTCCGGGCCGTGATCAAGGATATAAACCCGATGTGGAGCGTGGCAGGGCAGTCGGTGAACCCGTCCGCGTCTCTCCCATTTGTCGAGAAAATGATCCTGTTTCAATACCATTGAAATTTGTTTCCCCGGCTGGAGATGGTCGGTTGAGATCCGATATGCCGGGGCGACATTGATGATTCGCTCCGGTTCGATACGGTCAAGCGCCAGATTGACAATGTCGGCTCCGACACTTTTGCAAAAGACAATCGAATTTGAGTTTCCCTGTTGTTGGAAGAGATGGATAAATCGTCTCGATGCCCATCGCACAGCAAGGGTTAAGGGGAGTCCCGACCACATAAATGGAATCGGTTGATAGCCTTCCCGGGCAACCATTTTTCCGATGGCCTTCATCCAGTGGCGGGTCGTTCGTTTACGGATGGCACCGTGTACGATAAAGGCGGTTTTTCTCTCTAGAGTCATAGATGGTCTGAGGATTGTCGATTTGTGCGTGTCCTGGAATTGGTGAGTTGGATTCATGGCATCAGGAAGAGGCCTTTTTTTTCGGATAATCAAACAACACCATATGCCCGGTACCGGGTTGGATTTCATCCCAGGACTGGACATCATGATCCATTACAAAGACACCACATGTGGGGATGTTATCGATGGTGGCACCGGAGAGGGTCTCTGCAACATCGGTAAACGCCGGATTGTGTCCGATCATCAATACTTCATCGAACCGATTGTCGATGCTATGTATGGTGTTGAGAACATCATTTTCGCTGTCCGTATAGAGCTCTTTGCGGTATTCGATTTTTTTCTTTGGATAGTCAATGGCTTTGGCGATTTTTCGGGCGGTTTTGGCAGCTCTGAGCGCCGGACTGGACATGACAAGATCTGCCTTTACCGGAAGTTGCAGCAAACGCTCTCCCATCATGGGAGCATCCCGTTTGCCCCGCTTGGATAGTGGACGATCGTAATCGTTCAAAGAACTGTCTTTCCAGCTCGATTTTG
>CAYPUH010000395.1:0-3488 GCA_964413725.1 uncultured Cytophagia bacterium | reverse complement strand
TGATCCCGTAACGATCCTATGGCATTATTCTTGTCATAGAGTCCGTACGATTTCTATAACGCACAAAGACATGGGAGTATTGAATGAAAGCCTCAGGCCTTTATATCGCAATCGTTCTTTTGGTCGTTTCACTTTTCCCTGTACAGGGAATGACGAGCCCCTCGTCCCAATCCGGCAGGAGAAACAAGGCAGACAGAATACGGAATCAAATGCTGTCGCAACGGCAGGACGCAGTCCAATGGGCCCGACAGCGTGGATATGCAATCCGCCGAACACAGCGCACGGGAGAGATCACCGAGCTTCAGCGTATCCTGCAGGGTTTTCCCGTTTACTATGTTACCCAAAACAGAATTTCTGCAGAAACCATCTCCACAGACCATCTATGGGCTGAAGGGTTAACAGGCTCTGGTATGATGATTGGAGAGTGGGATGGTGGGGACGTATTGTCGACTCATCAGGAACTCGACGGACGAATCGTCGACATGGACGGCGCCACGAGTGTTATCAGTCATGCTACGGCTGTTGCCGGTGTTCTGGCGGCGGCAGGCGTCGAGGCAAATGCGCGCGGGATGGCCTCTGCGGCCACTGTTCACACGTATGACTGGACAGACGACTTTGCCGAGATGCTCGACGCGGTGGCCAATGATGACATTCTGGTCTCGAACCACTCCTATGGTCCTATAGTGGGGTGGTCGTACGGCGACTTTCATGCCCCCCCAACGGGCACCAATAACTGGTACTGGTTCGGGGATATCAATGTCGATGGAAATGAATCGGTCTATTTTGGCTGGTACAACAGCGATGCCCAAACCTTGGACGATATCGCATACACATCCCCTCACTATCTCATCGTGACCGCATGTGGCAACGACCGCGGTGAGGGTCCTTCCTCCGCAACCGGACACTATGCCTGGGATGCGGCACTATCAGACTGGGTATGGGCTACAGCCGACCGTCCCCAGGACGGGCAGTACGATTGTCTGCATCCTCTCGCGACATCCAAAAACGGTCTCGCGGTGGGAGCCATTGGCGATATCGCCGGTGGATACACCCAGCCCTCGGATGCGTCTATGTTGTCCTTTAGCAGTTGGGGACCCACGGATGACGGTCGGATCAAACCCGATGTGGTGGCCAATGGCGAAGGACTCTATACCACCTCGCCCTCCTCCAATACAGCATACACCTCGGCTACGGGGACCTCTTACGCCACTCCATCAGCGGCAGGATCCATGCTGCTGCTACAGGAACATCATTCCGCACTTTTTTCCGGCGCCCTGTTGTCCTCCACCGTAAAAGCCCTGGCCGTGCACACCGCTGACGAGGCCGGACCGGCAGGCCCTGATTACCAGTTCGGTTGGGGTGTGCTCAATATAAACGAGGCGAAAACCCTCATCAGCCGGGATCAGGTTTATCCCTGGGTCATTCAGGAACGAACCCTGACAGATAATAGCACACACTCTGTTTCACTGATTTCCGATGGCATCGAACCTATCAAAGTCACGCTGGTCTGGACCGATCCCCCGGGGGTACCGGTATCTCCCTCAACGCTCGACAATTCCACACCCATGCTGGTCAATGACCTGGATCTGACTCTTTATCAGTCCTCACTCGCTTTTGAACCCTGGATACTGGACAGCGACCAGCCATCCAATCCTGCTGTGCGTGGGAACAACAGTGTCGATAATGTGGAACAGGTCTGGATCGAAAGCCCGTCTCCCGGTGAATATGAACTGGTCATCGAACACAAGGGGAGTCTCTCGGGTGGCTCTCAACAGTACTCATTGATCGTCACCGGATTGTCACGGCTGGATTTTGGTGACGCTCCGGATTCTCCGTACCCGACCTATTCAACGCAAAATGGTGCCTCACACGCCATCGATGGTGTTACTTTTTTGGGAAATCGCGTCGATGCCGACCCGGAAGGTCAACCTTCTCCTCATGCTCTCGGAGACGACCAGGATCTTACCCCCTCGGATGAGGACGGTGTGGTGTTCAACACGGCCCTGATACCGGCGCAACAGGCTCAACTCGATATCACCGCCTCGGCTCCGGGTATCCTGAATGCATGGATCGACATGAACCGGGATGGTCAATGGCAGTCAACGGAACAGATATTCACGGATGTGACATTGTCTGCAGGAACACAGACCCTCTCCTTTTCCATCCCTTCAGATGCCAGCACAGGGGTGACCTTTGCTCGTTTTCGTTACAGTCAGACCGGGGGACTGGCACCCACCGGTCACGCCCCGGACGGCGAGGTGGAAGACTATCAGACAAGTATTCAAACCACGTCTGAAATCGATTCGGACATGGATACCGTCCCGGATGCTCTTGAAGGCTCTATGGATCGCGACGGGGATGGCATACCCAATGCTCTGGATTATGATCCCACCGGCTATTTTTACGACTCTTCGAGTGGTGAAATTCTCACCGGCGGATCCATCAGCGTCACACCGTCCGAGCATGTCACGATTCTTTATGATGGGTCTACCGGCTTTTACCAATTCCTCACCGATGGTACATCGGACACCTATATTCTGCAAATTTCACCTCCAACCGGATATGAATTGGACACCTCGTGTTCCGAATCTGCTAGTCCCTTTGACCCCACGGGAATGACCGACCCCGTCGTGCTGGGCGCCGGGGAAGAGGGTCAAACCGGTTTTCTCACTTCGAGTGACTGTGTCGACAATGTCTACTATCTCTCCTTTGATCTTGAAGGTGGGGACCCGTATATCATCAACAACAACATTCCCCTGCGGAATCTCATCCCCATCGAATTGTCCTCGTTCACAGCGACGTGTCATCAGGGCCGCGTGGAACTCAACTGGACAACACAGTCTGAAACGGACAATTTGGGATTTCATATCTATCGCTCTGCCGGAGAGACCGAACCATTCTTCAGGATAACAAAATCCCCCGTCCCGGGTGAGGGCAACAGCAACAGTGTTCATGACTATCGATATATGGATCGCAATGTGCAGGCGGGTAAAACATATCGATATCAATTGAGTGATATTGATTATAACGGACTGGAAACTCTTCATTCCCCGATATCCGTAACCGTCGTTCAACCGGAAGGGTTTTCCCTGGAACAAAACTATCCCAATCCCTTTAATCCCGAGACGACAATAGAATTTTCTCTGAGTGCATCGGGCCCCTATCGGTTACAGATATTTAACCTGCAGGGTCAACTGATCAAAAGCTATTCAGGTACAAGAAGCCCGGGTCCTTACAAAATCATCTGGAGGGGACGGGATGAAACCGGAAATAGAGTGTCGAGTGGCATTTATCTCTATCGGTTAATCTGCGGCGGTCAGAGCGAGACACGCAAGATGAATCTATTGAGATAGGGGCAGGGATTCCGAGAAGCCGAATCCGAACAGTGTCCCCGTGTCGCTGAAGTCGAGACACACGGGGACACCCATCGCAGAGGTAAAAACCGGATGGGACTACTGTCCTGGTGCGATGTGAAGTGTTCCCACCGA
>CAYPUH010000394.1:0-3489 GCA_964413725.1 uncultured Cytophagia bacterium | reverse complement strand
CGCAAAGCCGCCAAGAGCGCAACGACCGCAAAGACATACAAACAGATTTTTTTTGCGATCTTGGCGTTCTTTGCGCCTTTGCGTGATCGCTTTGCGCCTTTGCACGATCTCATTGCACAACGAACGCAACTCTTAAGAGGATAGAATGACTGAGAATCAGATTGCCAAAATTGTGGTTGATTTGGTGTATAACATACATCGGGAACTGGGACCCGGTTTGTTTGAATCGGTCTATGAGACCATCCTCATCCATGAGCTTGAAAAATTGGGGATGAAAGCAAAAAATCAAATTATCCTGCCGATTGTATATAAAGATATCTCACTGCAAAAAGGATTTCGTGTTGATATCATGGTCAAAAACAAGGTACTCGTAGAATTAAAATCCCTGGAAATACTCCCGGCAATGTCGAGAAAGCAACTGCTGACCTATCTAAGACTTTCGCACAAACGGTTGGGGTTGTTGATCAACTTTGGTTGTGAATACATAAAGGACGGAATCTTTAGAGTCGTAAATGGACTACCCGAATGACAGTTATAGGATGATCAAATTCAAATAAATATTAATCTGTTTTTGCGATCTTTGCGCCTTTGCGTGATCTTTTTTCGCCTTTGCGTGATCGCTTTTATTAAAAAATCTAATAAAATACTTGACCCCTATTTTAAAGTCGGTTATATTTTACTTAATGCTTGTTTTATCTCAGCTAAAGGCCATTCGTGTTCTCAAACCCGTGGAGGCGTGTAATGAAAAAGGTTTTGATCACCATCCTCATCATCGTGGCGATATTGATCGTGATCGCCGCTGTCTTTATCTGCTCGCAAAAGGAAAAGCTCGCCAGCATGGCCATGGAGAAAACCATGACCGCTGCCAAATCGGCAATGATGCAGAACATGCCCGAGTCGGTGCCGGCGGACAGCGCCGCCAAAATCATCGACGCGGTGACCGCCAAAATCAAGAATGGTGAGCTCGGTCAGGAGGACCTACAGGTGCTGGCCACCGATTTTCAGGCCGCCTTTCAGGATCAAAAGATCGATTCCACCGAAGTGGTGATGCTGCTCAACACCATGAACCAGCTGGCCCAACCCGCCGGCGAGACGGTCGCAGAACCAGAGCCAGAGGAGGAAATGGCAGATCCGGAACCCGGAATGTAGCCGGGAGGCCAACAGGAACACAATATCTTGTGATGCCGGACGGTGGTGCCCGTATCACCGCAGTCCGGCATCGTTTGCCCGGGGATGACCGCACGAGGGAGAGCAAACAGAGTATACACACGGGGACACTGACCGCGGAGAGGCAGGAGCCTTGACGAGACCTCTGCCTGCCGGCGACCCGGTGTCCCCCCGTAATTCACCCGGGGGTTGTTATGATCCGCTCGCTCGTTGCCGGTCAATCGGTACAATCCTCCTTTATATTGCACCGCAAGGAAGTCCGTTCCCGCCCCGGCTCCGGTCAGACCTATCTGCATGTGGAGCTGGGTGACGCCACAGGCCGCATCCGCGGCTCCCTGTGGAAAAATGCCGAAACCATCGCCCATCAGCTCACCGCCGGCCAACCCGTCCGCGTCGACGGCCAGGTGATCTCCTGGAACCAACAGACCTATCTCTCCATCGACACCCTCACCACCGATCCCGATGCGGATCCCGAACAGTTTGTCCCGCACGCGCCCGTGGATGTGGATTCTCTTTATGAAAAGATCATCGGTCTCGTCGAAACCGTCAAACAACCCCACCTGCGGCAGCTGTTGTCGCGGATGTTTGGTCAACAGGCATTCAGAGACGCGTTTTGCCGCGCACCCGGCGGCAAGCTCTGGCATCACTGCTATCAGGGCGGACTCGCCGAACATACCTGGTCGGTGCTCTCTCTGGTGCTGAGCACGTCCACGCTCTACCCCGACCTGCGCATCGACCTGCTCATCGCCGGCGCACTGTTGCACGATATCGGCAAGATCGATGAATATCGTCTCGATGGCTATATCGAATACAGCGATACCGGCCGACTTCAGGGACACATTGCCCTGGGCTACCACCGGGTGGCACAGGCGATCGAACGCGTCGACGGCTTTCCCCGCGATCTGGCCGATCACCTGCTGCACCTCATCCTCGCACACCAGGGCCAGCGCGAACACGGCTCCCCCGTGGTGCCCATGTCCAGAGAAGCACTCGTACTATACCGTGCCGACGACATCGACTCCAAACTCAACGCCTTTGACCGTATCGCCCGACGGGACAACGATGACAATACCACCTGGTCCCGCTATGTGACCCTGCTGGACCGGTTTCTCTATTTAAAATAATAGACAAACGGCATGATTTCGTGCAGACAAAAATCAAATACTCTTGTGCTTTTTACAGCGTGCACACGGTCCGGACTGTACCTGTGAGAAGACACGATAAAAATGTTAAACAGATGCCATTGTCATCGGGGAGAAAGGGGAGAGTGACAACGGTCAGAATAGTCACCCAAACATCCAGGAGGGCAGCGTATGGCAACGAGTCAGCTGACGAGAACCGAAATCGACGACCGGTTGATCGAGTACTTTGACGGTCAATCGGATGTCGATTTTGTCTATCGTTACGAACCGCTCCAGGGGACGGGGGAACCATCCATAACGGTCGTGGACCTGGCCATCTGCCTGGCCAGAGGGGCCTCGCTTACCGACTGCTTTATGGCCAAAACCACCTACTATCACGACCTGCCGCCGCTGCTGCTCACCAGCTGCATCGGCGTGGTGACCCTGAACGATTGCCCCTATCCCTATCAGGAACTGGTCTACCACACCGGAACGCTGCTGGTGGCCCACAATCCCATCACACACCAGTATTTCTGCTACTGCTTTAACCGGAATAAAAAGAAGGCAATCGAATAAACGCCTCACGCAACGCCGCAACAAACTCCAGGACCGCGAAAATGTGTTTGCTTTGTTTTGCGGTCCTAGAGTAAGACAAATGGTTTTGAATTCCTGACGGGGAATGGATTTAATGGGTGTTATTCTTGCCCGGTGTGTGTCAGGAACAGGGAGCAGGCATCCCCGGTGCATCACCAGAGGCCCGCGCCAGGGTACAACCCTGGCGCGATCGGGTTTGATTTATTTGTTTCTCTTTCCTTTCTTGGTGTCCTTGGTGCCTTTGTGCGAGATTGTTTTTTCTTTGCGTTCCTTGCGTTCTTTGCGCCTTTGCGTGAGCCGCCTTTGCGTGAGACATTCCTGCCGCTTTTGCGTGGGGCGTTTTTGGTCATCCGGCCATTGATCTCATGCCGGGTTCCACCGGTTTCGAACTGCGGGGTTTTATGCTCTGGATTCCCGCTTTCGCGGGAATGACAGCTGGGACAAGCGGGTTTCTGTTTCTACTTGCGTGTTTCTCTCTTTTGCTTTGATCTTTTCTTTGCGTTCCTTGCGTTCTTTGCGCCTTTGCGTGAGCCGTCTTTGCGTGAGACATTCTAGAGTTGCTATATTTTAGTGGACACTAAGTTAAGCGCTTCTTATCTTCCCCCAA
>CAYPUH010000393.1:0-3501 GCA_964413725.1 uncultured Cytophagia bacterium | reverse complement strand
ACAATAGTTTTGAATTGATGACGGTGAACAACACGGGTGATGTGGTCATCGGTACGGCTCAGCAGGATGGAACGCTGACGGTGCTGGGATCGACCACCACAGCCACGTTAAAGGTCTCCGACGGCGCCGCCAGCGGCAGGGTGTTGAAATCAGATGCAGAGGGTAATGCCTCCTGGGGGACCGATCTGGTGGACGATGACGATGCCGATCCTGACAATGAAATCCAGACGCTCGCACTGGCTGGAAACACACTGCAAATTTCTGATGGCAATAGTGTTAATTTGCCATCAGGTACCGATAACCAGACTCTAAACTTTAATAGCACCACACGACAATTGTCTATTGATAGAGGAAATACGGTTACGATAGCGGACAATACCGGTCTGACATCGGTCAATAGTGACAATACGCTAAAAGGGAATGGAACCAGTGGCTCTCCCCTTGGTGTCAATTATCGCGATTTCAACCTGAACAATGGCTCGGTTTTGGTGACTCCCTATGGCGGCAGTGACGATGATATCTATTATACAGATGATATGTATTTCAGTTATGATATCGCCGGCGAGAGTGTTTTGACTCTATCCAGTTTAACAGAATCTCGATTGCGATTGATGGGTTCTGGAGGATCAAAGATATTATTGTCACCAAATGGTCAGCCCGCCTCTAATGTTGCCCTGACAGCCACTCCCTCCTATCCTGATGGTTATGCCAGTACCGATTCCCGCCTTTATACCAATGCCGGCATTGTTGCAGAAGGAAGTGCCAGCAGATTTGTAAACAGTGTTGTCGTGGGTGTAGGCACTTCCGGAGTAACAGACGGTTATCTTGGTGTCAGAGGAGGTGCCACAGGATCTGAAGCGTTCCATGTTCACGGTGATGCTATCGTCAGTGGTAGTTTTACGGCAACGTCAAAAAGTTTCGTTCAGGCGATTCCGGAAGATCCATCGAAAAAAGTTGTCTATTATTCCATTGAATCCGGTGAAAACATCACTGTCTTCCGCACCAGAGGTCAACTGCAGAATGGACGTGCTGTGGTGAATCTGCCGGAACATTACAGTCTGGTAACCAGTGGAGACATTGATGTTCATGTCACAGATATAGACAATGACGGCCGTTTTACGGTGTTTGAACTCATTGAAGCAACACCCGAAAGAATCGAGATTGCGGCAGCAAACCTGGATGGATCGACTGCCAATTCAGAATTTGCGTTATTGGTTATGGGCGAGCGTCGGGGATTTGAGGATAGCATTCCATTACGTGACAAAGACGATGAGAGCATGTTGGGAAACGGGCGCGAACCGGAGGCAAAATATATTTTCGAATAACTTTTCGAAAAAGAACATGATACCAAAAGACAGCGTCTGTTGCCGTCATTCCTGCTTGCGCAGGAATGCAGGAAAAAAAGACCGTAGGTGCTGGTCACACACTAGCTGGTAATCAGCTGCAGTGAGAATCTTTGTAAAAGGAGCACAATGGCAGAACCATCATGATTCTGGTGTCAGCTTTCGGGAGGATGATACATGCCGTTTAACGGTTACCCGCAAAAGTCATTGTGTATCCCAAATCTGTCCGAGTCTCGTCGTCCCTGTTTTTCGATGGCACTGTCCACACCGGATTATTCATCGTCACTATCATCTGATTCGGCACAGAGTTGAAACGTTACAAGTCGCACGATATTTACGGCAAATGCCAGACCAGCATCTATGCTTTGAGTGTTATCACCGACCTTTTTTTGCCATCAACGCTTTCCGTCTCTGTTTGTATCGTGTTAACCGGAAACAGGCAAACAATTCACCTCTATCAAAGTCAATATAATCAGAAACATTTTCACGTCGTGCCCGATGCGGTGAACGATAAAGACCTCACAATGGATCCTTGCATTATCGTGGCGTGATTATTGCAAAATCATTATTTAAGAATAATCCCTACGTGCTGGAGCGTTAAGACAGAAAAACAGATAATGGCTACTGGTATTTGTCCAGGATAAATTGTTCCAAGCCTTTATTTTAATTGATTTTTTGATAGTGTCCTGTCCGAGAAAACGGTACACCTGCAACGTGATAGTCATTTGTATGCAAAAAGCCGCTTTTTCACTGTCCGGAAACCGGACGGGTGTCATAAAAATATGCCAGGCTATCTGCATGGGTCTACGGAAACGTCGCGAACAATGATATTTAACCGGAAAAACAGAGTACCTGGTTCTGTGGAATGGACAGAATTCTATATCGGACGGGATCATACAGTATCAATTGGCAGCAAACAGGAAAACCAATTTTGAAAAAGGAAACCAATATGAAGACATTATGGCTATTGGGATTGTCTCTGGGTGTGCTCATGACCTCTGCGTATGGTCAGCTTGTGGTCAAAAACAATAGTTTTGAATTGATGACGGTGAACAACACGGGTGATGTGGTCATCGGTACAGCTGGGCAGAGTGGAACGTTGACGGTACTGGGATCGACCACCACCGCAACGTTAAAAATCACCGACGGAGCGGCCAGCGGCCGGGTCTTGAAATCAGATGCAGATGGGAATGCCTCCTGGGGGATCGATCTGGTGAACGATGCCGATGCCGATCCGATTAATGAAAAACCGCAGGGAGGCACGGCCATTTCTGTTTCTGATAGAGTGGTGAATGTCAACGTGGACAACAACACCATCAAAGTCAATGGCTCGGACCAGCTCTATGTCGATGCATTGCCCGCTTCAGCCGGATGGACGTTTTACAATGCCCAGGAGATGCTGATAGAGTGTGGGGGTGGATCGTGTACGTCCAATATGTTCTTTAAATGGTACAGCCGTTCAGAGCTGGGTATCCCCGCCACCGCACAGGCGGTTTATCTTCATATCGCTCTCAGCAATGAACCCGACGCTCATTACAATTTGACCGTATCGGAAGAGAGCTGGAGTGACAACAATACCGCTATGGCCAGTGCCATCACCAATGGTGCTTTTCTCACGGCAACGATAAAGGATTCCAAACCCGGCGTGAATGCCGGTATCGTCAAACTGAACAGCAACGGCCTCTGGGTCGGCCTGAGATATCTGGGTGATAATGGTCCTCCAACTTTTGTCAGAATCAAAGTGATGGGTTACCTGCAGTAACCCAACCCCGTCGAATCGGGTCCGTTCGGCGATGACCCAGCCTCCGGGAGGTTGGGTTCAAAACACAAAAGATGACCACGGAACACACGGAAAACAGATCGGAACACACGGAAAAAATCAAACGATCAAAAACCGCCGCTTTTGCCGTCATTCCTGCGAACGCAGGAATCCAGTGGGAAAAACACCGAACGGGATGCCAACACAATTTGTGGCGATCAGCTGCACTGATGACCGGCCCGGAAAAACCGTTCGGATGACTTTAAACCGCCAACATAAACAGCCCAATCTGGCACACCAGAAAACCACAACCTCACCAAACCAGCACCCTCTGTCTTCTGTCTGACGATCGTATTGGATGACAAATTCTTTGCAGAATCACCAAGTATCGCAGCCAGC
>CAYPUH010000392.1:0-3522 GCA_964413725.1 uncultured Cytophagia bacterium | reverse complement strand
GACCACCACAACTATAATTGAAGATTTTGAAGCGGTTATACCGAAAATGGTCCCAATGCCTTCATTTGCCAGCAATGGAAACACCTACACGGGATTTGCGGGTAGAAACTTTCCAAATGTAGCGGTGGTCGAAGCTGGACATCCAAATTTCAATGTCCCAGTGACCAGCAGTGTCCTCGCGGCAAACGGAAACGAAGATTTCATGGTTGACTTTGGAAACCCGACCCATGCACTCGGGTTTGACACCTATCTCAACATCTATGGGCCGGCAACCATCCGCATCTTCAACGATACCGGACTGGTGGACACTTACTTATTGGATCAAGATCCCAGCCGAATCGGCTTCTTCGGGCTAATCATGGATGAACCGATATCCTCAATTCGATGGACCGCGGTAAACGGCCAAATCATAGACACGGGGATCGACAATATCCGTCAAGGCTCGATTCAGTCGGTTGATCCTGTTCCGGAACCCGCTACAATGATTTTGTTGTTTACAGGGCTCTTTGGACTTATGGGAGGCTCTCGAATTACGAGGAAGAAAACATAGCAGTTTTCTTTGCCTTAGCCATGCTCATCACTTCATTAAATGATTCCCCGAGATACCGGAACCAGATGATGAACAATAGAATCAATCAACCGAATATATACAGGCAGGTCGATAAGCCTTTCTTTAAACAGTGCAATCGATGCTTATCGGATTACCATACACTTTACAGTGACAACGCGACTCGTTATGAACGATTGATATCAAGAAACGATTACCAGAACAACATTGTCCGTGCCTTATATCGGATTTGCGGGATGGAAAAGCCGGACGTCGTCGAGATTGGCGCTGGGACTGGCCGATTGACCTCTCTGATCGCGCCCAATGTCAAATCGATTCGGGCTTTCGATATGTCCACTGTCATGCTTGATATAGCCGTAGACAAATTGAGACAATCTCCGCTCCATGAATGGTGCATCATGCCTGCTGATCATCGGAATCTCCCAGTGGAAAATAACTCCGCCGATATCGTAATTGCCGGGTGGACATTGAATTATTTGGCGTTGTGTTATCCGGGACATTGGAAAGACGAATTGAGCCAAGCATTTTCAGAGATTCATCGTGTTCTTCGCGTCCATGGCACATATATAATCCTTGAAAATCTGGGAACGGGATACATCCTTCCGAATCCATCGTATCATCATCGCGACTACTTCGAGTATCTTGGCAAATTGCCATCAGTATCCTTTCAGTGGATCCGCACGGATTACCAATTTAACAATTTGGATGACCTCGAAGCCACTACCGCACCATTCTTTGACAAGTCTCTGACAAAACATCTGATCTTTCAAAAACCCACAATTCTTCCCGAATGCACCGGGATTTGGTATGGCCGTCTAACGTAATTTACATTATCCACTTTTTGAGCACATACACAGCAGGTTGCCAATTTCAACCAAGGATAGAATTAAAGTTATGAAATTACTTTTTGCTACCAATTTCTTATTGTTGATAGTTGCTTCGGTGCTGGCTCCTTGCGATTCATACGCTTTCACATTATCCGCCGAAGCTTTTGGAGCTTCAAATCCAGATGAGGTAATTTATCCCAATACCATCCAAAATGGGGACTTTTCCATATGGCAAAACCACAACTTGGCCCCTTTATTGGGTGATGGCAGAAACGAATGGACATCCTGGTCTTTCGACTTTACGCCATCTCAAAGGTTCAACTCGCTTCTAATTCTAAATAGTCTTTCAGCAGCCAAACTGACGCTGGCAATGACAACCCATGATTCCTGGGTCCACACGGATTTCGTACAGATGGATGATTTGGATTATGCATTAGCGCCAGAAATCCGATCATTTCCGTCCAGTGGCCATGGGACGGTGGAATTCGATCTCATGGATTATTACACGGACACTGAGATCCTCGGCGTTCTTAAAGATCATAACGGGATCATCCCCATGAAATATGCGGACGATGCCATTATCTCCCATGCGCGGCTGGATTTAACCCCGGTTCCCGAGCCGTCCACATTGATTCTGCTCACGTCGTTTTTGGGAATGATGGGTATCAGACTACACTGGAAGGCGGCGTGATGGGATTTATCGGAGACTTCGGGTTCCGCAATTCTGCTATGGAAACAATCTATAACCGATATCAATTTTGCGAACAATGGTCTGCCCACCATTATTCGACGGTTTTTAAAATTTTCTGTAATCTGCCCAACCGCCCATGCTCGATTGTGTATAACGCCACCCAGGTTTCGGTGAATCTGCACGTACGATGGATTCTGAAAAAGGAGGAGAACCAAATGTCTACAAAGGCTTGTGAGACGCCCCCACCACTTTCATGCGCCCGTTTACGCACAAACCCGGTCACAAAAGGACCGTCGGAGAAACGGAGCCGTTCCAGGCTGCTCTTCCGGGCGGATGCCGAAGTCACCATACCCGGTGGGTCGGAAATCCGGGGCCGGTTGAGGGACATCAGCATCACATCGCTGTTCCTGGAAACGGATGCGATTCTACCCAGAGGCCTCACCTGCGGCACACTCATCTGCATCCAAGGAAAAAACAGCAAGCTGCACCTTTCCATCAACGGCCATGTGGTCAGGTATGACCACAAAGGGATCGCCATCCGATTCAATGAAGACCTGGAATGGTGGACCCTCTTCTCGATCTTCTCCCACCACAGAAAAGGAGCCTGAAACGGATCCATTCGGACCCACTGCGCCCCCGAAGTACGATTCCCAGGCAATGAGCACCGGTCCCCGTGGCAGCCGGGGGACGTCCTCCCGCTGCCACGACGGCTCCCTTTTCGGTATGCGCAACGGCCATCGACTGGATGTCGATGCCAAACTCGATAGGACTGCCATCCAATGCCCCGAATCCTGATCATCGGCAACTGCGGCGCCGGCAAGACCCACCTGTCCAACCAGCTCTCCCGTCTCCTCGGTATCCCCGCCATCCACTTGGACGACATCTATTGGGAGCCAGACGGATTCTTCAAAAGACGCCCGGAAGTGCAGGTTCACAAAACCCTCTCCCGGATAATGCGTCGGAAAGACTGGATCATGGAAGGCGTCTTCGGGGAGTTGATGGGTGATCTCATTCCCTTCTCCGACCAACTGATATGGCTGGACTTGGAAATCGAAGAGAGCCTCAGCAACCTCGTTTCCCGAGGATATCAACCTCAACAACAGGTCCCTAAGCAGACAAGGGATTTGAGGTTCAGGGATCTGATTCTCTATGCTTCAACCTACCGAAGCCGGGATGACGAAAGATCCCTGGCATGTCATGGCCACCTCTTTCGGTCCTCTGGGGCTGAAAAGACCGTGCTCTCCACCAGACGGGAAATCCGCCAATGGATCGAGCGATTTGAAGCCTCCCTCCAACACCGCCGATCGTCTCGCGACTGATTGACCGAAGGGGCGGCCCAGCGAGCCCGGACCGCCCCGGTGACGGCCATCGACCCGTCTATAGCCAGACCGAATGGATCTCGTTGACCACGTCCTTCACCTCGGAGACGGCGGTGG
>CAYPUH010000391.1:0-3570 GCA_964413725.1 uncultured Cytophagia bacterium | reverse complement strand
GGATATCCGCAACCACGCACTCGATGGGGGGGACCCTTGTGTGGCTGAACTTGAATTTGACTATGGAGGACACGAATATCGAATCGAGCGTCAGCTGAGGGGCAAGAATGCCATCAGCGAAGCTGCCTTGTACAGGGATGGATCGAGCGAGGCCGATGCGGTCCAGGACCGCGGCGTGAACGAGTTTGTGGAACAGTTGCTGCACCTGGATTATCGATCCTTTTATGCTTCTGTTTTCGCGCGTCAAAAGGATTTGGATGCTCTCTCTGCCATGCAGTCGGAGGAACGGCGAAAAAGCATCAATCGTCTGATAAAGATCGATGTGATCGACAAGGCTCGTGAACGCGTGCGGCAGAATCGAAATGAGAAACAGAGATTTATCGAGGGTCAACAGAGCTGGCTTTCCGATCCCCGTGAGTTGGAGGGAGAGCGAAACACCGCGCTCGCCAGACAGGATGCGTTGAAAAAAAAGGCGAAAGAACAAGAGACGAGAATACAGTCTGCAGAGAATCACTATCGCGAGTTGAAAGGGCAGCTGGACGTACAGAATGAGACGCGGGATCGCTATCTGGAGTATCAGTCCCGGCTGACGACTCTGGACTCCCGTATCAATGAGAATGCAGATATCCTCAACAAGACCCGCGCCGAGTTGGAGGAGATCGAGAAGGCAGAAAAATCAATCTCGGAATTGAGCCCTCAGGTGCAAAGATATGAGGAGGTGCGAAAACAAAAGGAACATCTGGATGTGGCCGCCACGCGATGGGCACAATTAAAGGCAAAGCGCGAAGAACGAGAGCGATTGGATGATGCATATGCGCGAGAACAAAAACGAGAAGCCTCGTTCCGAAGCGTGGTGGGGCAGCGTTCATCCTGGGAGCGCAAGCGGGATGAAAACAATGAGTGTCTCATGGCATTGAGAGATGAATTGAAGACGCTTCGAGAAAAACGGGATCACTGGCTTGAACGGCGGGGTGTTGCCCTGGAGGCCGGACAGGAACGAAAAGAGAAACGATCGCGGGTGGTGTCGCTGGGACGGGAAGGGCGATGTCCCCTTTGCCATCAGTCTCTTGAGGATCATTATGATCGGGTTGTCGCCGAATTTGATGCCGAGTTGTCAAAGTATCGCACCGAATACAGGGCGGCGCGGGATACGGTGCAAACGCTTACGGAAGAGTTGGCTCTGGCGGAAGAAAAACTGGAGCACTGCCGAAAAGAGGGGGAGGAGGTGCTTTCGCACCTGAATCAGGCCAAAGAAGCCTCCAGGCTGATAGAAGAATCTCTGGATGCCTTGAAACAGATTGAAACTCAACGGGAGCAACTGGATCGAGATATTCAAGATCTGTCAACGGTCGCTTACGATGAAGTTGAACACGCACGGGTTAAAAAGGAATTTGACACCCTCGTTCAAACAAGAGAGCAGCTGTTTCGCCTGGAAGAGCGGGCGGCCCGACGGCAGACGGTTCAAAATGAAATGGATCGCTTGAATCGCCTGCTGGCCGAGTTGACTGATGAGCGTACCGCCGAGCAAGAACATCAGAACGCCTTGCGTTTCGATGCCGATGCGTTTAATGCGCTCAAGGAGCGAGTGGGGCAACAGGAAGAGGTCGTGCGTCAGGAACAGCAAGCCTACAGCCTGGCTCGGGAATCCCTGGTAAGTGCACAAAATGAAGTGGAACGGGTGGAAAAAACCATTTTCGAGCAGGAACAGCGACGGAAGGATATTGCCCGAACAGAACAGGATGTGGTGTATCTCCAGGCTCTGGATCACCATTTTGGACGATTTCGTCGGGAGTTGGCGGGTCGGGTGCGACCGATCATCGCCGGACGAGCCTCCGAGCTTCTCAGTCTGACCACCAGTGCGAGGTACACACTTTTGGATCTGGATGAGGACTATAATATCGGGATTTATGATGGCAATCAGAAATTTCCCATTCAGCACTTTTCAGGGGGAGAGCAGGATCTGGCAAATCTCTGCCTCCGGATTGCTGTCAGTCAGGTCGTGGCCGAACGGAGCAGTGGATCTCCAATCAGTTTTATTGTACTCGATGAGATTTTTGGGTCTCAGGATGAAGAACGACGTGAGTTGATCCTCAATGCGTTTGTTCAACTCTCGTCCCAATTCCGACAAATTTTTGTCATCACACATGTGGAGGCGATAAAGGATGTGCTGCCTGTCATCATCCAGGTCGATAGCGTCGATCCGCAAACATCCACCGCTCTACTGCTCTAGGGCATCTGCTCGTTTTTGCATCGCCTGGAGTGAAAGACCTTCCAAGGAGGCGAAAACCAATCCGACAACCAGCAGGGGCAGGAAGTTAATTCCATGCATCACAAACGCAAATGAAAGCGACGGACTATGGGGGACGCCAAATAGCCCCAGTCCGAGCATGCAGAGGTAATGGTAGGTCCCCACATAGCCGGGGGAAGAGGGTACCACAATTGCGATGGTGGTGATAACCTGCAGAACGAGTGCTGCGGTCCAGGGTAATGAATAGACAGAGACAAAATTAAAGGCATGAAAAATAAGTTGAAAAATGTACATATAACAGATCCATATCACGATCGATTGAACGGCAACAATCACATAATCACTGCCCCGTCTCAACGGGACAATACCGTCCAGGAACTGATGTAGCAGTTCATTGAGCTTGTGTCCGATCCGGTCCGGAAGAAATCGTGTCAGCTGGTGCATCAATCGAAAGGTCCGGGATTGATAGCGTTTCATGAGAAGCAATGCGACAAAGAGACACAGAATAAATGCAAAACTGATATAACCGCTTTTATTGACCCATTCGGGGAAGGGAAAGACGATGACGGTCAGGGCCATGAGAGCCAATAATGTAAAGACATCGATGATTCGTTCGATAACGATGGTGCCAAATATTGAACTCGCCGACATGGGTTCTTTGCGTCCCAAAACAAGCGCGCGTAAAAATTCACCCAGATGAGCGGGTAGAAATGTATTGGCCATATATCCAATCATCAGAGCGGAGAAAAGACGGGGTGTGGGAACGGACTGTATCGGTGCCAATAAAAATTTCCACCGCCAGGCTCGCAAGGTGTGACTCGTAAACAATACGAGAATGGCGGGTAAAATGTACCAGTAGTTGGCCTTTTTGAATGCCTGACCCATCCGAACGAGGTCGACGTAGCGGAATGCCAGTAAGAGAAACACGACACTGATAAAAAGTCCGGTGATGAGTTTCCAGTTCAAAAAATGCTGTCGCTGACGCATGTTTTTCCTTTGTCTGATTGTCGTTAGGTGGGTTTCAGATCCATTTCATGACCGGTCAGTAATTATTATGGTACAAAAGATTTTGTTCATAATAAAGTCTGTTTTTCCAGAAAAGGATATCCTGGGAGAGGTGCCTATGGAGACCCGGGACCGGATACTTTTATTCTACCCGCAGCGTAGTGGTTTAGCAGAATCCTTTTTGGTTTCCGGATCCGACAATAATAATAGTTATTTCTTCACTCTTGTCCAAAATAGACTTTTGCAACCAAAAAATGATAACCAGAGCTCAGAGAACCACAGAGGAAAAAGAGAGAAAGATAAAGGGTATGGATGGT
>CAYPUH010000390.1:0-3605 GCA_964413725.1 uncultured Cytophagia bacterium | reverse complement strand
ATGGCGTCACCGGACACGGATCGATCAAGGCATCAAAACCGCAACCCCGAAAAGGCGAATGACAATTTCCTGTTGATGTCACTGGATTTCATATCTCCGGGAAGACAAAATCCAAACAAAAAGGAGCAGCTCATGAAAAAGACCATCTTGTTTTTGCTCGCAATGACAACCATTTCTTTGATTGTGGCGTGCGGAGATACCGATGTGGTTGAAACCGGTACCTACCAGGGCACCATCGACACCCTCAAACCGGATGAAAAGGAAATCTATGTCAATCTGGACAATGGCAAACGCATCGAACTCTATTTTACAGAAGAGACGCAGATGATGCAGGACACCACCGAGGTTGAGTTTAGCGCGTTGTCAAAAGACCAACGAGTAGAGGTCGAGGTTGAAAAAGTGGGAAAAAGACTCGATCCCGTCATGGTAAAAATACTGGATTGATCTATGACACAACTACCTGGCATGTGGCGGGAAGAACTGTTTCATCCCAAAGTCATTCACTTCGCCATAGCGCTTTTGGTCATCGGTTCTCTTTTTTACATCCTTGGTCTGATCTTTAAGCGAAACCCCGCGTTTGGTTTTTTTCTGCCGTCCGCCCGGCTCTTGGTGTTGTTGGGCACCCTGGGAGCCTGGGTGTCGGTGTATACCGGCCTGATGGCCGACAGCATCGTTGGACGCGAGCTGTGTGATCCTTTGGTCCTGAACACTCATGAACAGTTTGCCATCGGCGTCAGTGGCCTCTTTTCGGCTGCCTGGATTTTGGACAGGATTGCGCTATGGCGACTCAAATCCCCAAAAGTCAACAAGCTCCTCTCTCTGGGGATCGCCATTTTGTTCCTTGCGGGCAGCGGTCTGATTCTCTATGTCGGGCATCTGGGTGGAAAACTGGTGTTTCAGCAATCCGCGGCAGTACATACGCCTACTGAGGATTGTGCCGAGTTCGAATAACAGGTTTCAGCGGTTTGGGGGGCCTCTATTCCCCCAACCATCACAGCTGGCCGTCTCACACACGCTGCACTCTTAAACCCCTCAAGCCGCTCATGTCAGACCACATAACATCAACACCGGTCAGAACATCGTCACTCTAATATACGAATCCCAAACTGTTCATTAAAGAGATTTAAACCCCACGGAAACATAACACACACCCTGCGAATGAACAAGAGAAAATTGCCGTGATGTCAAAAAGCAGACTCGAGTACCAGGCCCGGATCAACCGGGCGATGGATTATATTCAAAACAATCTGGATAAGCCGCTCACTTTGGAGGAAATCGCACGGGTTGCCGCGTTTTCTCCCTTTCACTTTCATCGTATTTTCAAGGCATTGGTGGGTGAACCGTTGAATGTCTTTATCCAGCGGCTCAGACTGGAACGGGCGGCCACCCAGCTCCTGGGCAATCCTCACAAATCGATCACCGAAATCGCACTGGACCACGGCTTTTCAGGATCCGCCACGTTCGCGCGAGCCTTCCGAAAATCCTTTGGCATGAGCGCCACAGCCTGGAGAGAGGGTGGAGCGAAACGGTATAGCAAGACCGGCAAACCGAATCGCAAGATGAGTCAAACGGACCGCAACACCGGCAAAGCAAACCAGGTGCCCGTTTCGTATGTTGAGGACGTCAAGTCACAAAACGAAACCCTCAACGACAGGAGGACACCCATGAACACCTCAATCGTCAAACCTGATGTCACGGTCAAAACCTTTCCCGACATGACCGTGGCTTATGTCCGACACATCGGTCCCTATGCCGGTGACGAAGCCCTGTTTACGGGCCTCTTTGAAAAACTGATGAAATGGGCTGGCCCCCGGGGATTGTTACAGGAGGAAACCAAAGTCATGATTGTCTATCACGACAATCCGGAACTCACCGACAGCAACAAACTGCGCACCAGCGTCTGCATCACGGTCCCTGAAGGCACGGAAACCAGTGGAGATATTGGCAAGACGACCATCTCAAAGGGCACCTATGCCTGCGGTCATTTTGAGCTCGCAGCCGATGAATACCAGCAGGCCTGGGACGCGATGTGCGGTGTGTGGTTACCCGACAGCGGCTATCAACCGGACGACAGGCCACCGTTCGAACTCTGCCTCAACGACCCCGGCGAACATCCGGAGCACAAACACATCGTGGATATTTGTCTGCCGGTGATACCCCTATAAGTCAACTCAACCGCCGGACCGACCGATCGATCCGGCGGGAGGACACTCCCTCGTTACCCAACCGGGAGGGGTCCTGCAATACGTCATTGGATCATCGATAACAAACGCCGGCAATATTCCGGTACGGTCAACCAGAATTTTCTCTGGCATGACCGAAACGTCTACAGCATGGATAACCACCGGGCTGCCCTGTGGTGCTGGCTCCGGCATCTGAATCCGGACGACCGCGTTCATCTGCTCCATATCGACCAACACTATGACACCTCGAGCTATACCTTCTCGTCCCCATCACAAACCCTGCAACAACTGGCATCCCTCTCCCTGGCCGACTATTTAAACCTGGATTATGAGTCGTCGGTCATCAAGGAGTATCGTATTAAAACCATACAATCGGGTAACTATATGACGATCTTTCTCGATATGTTCTGGCCTCTCCTGGAGTCCGTACAGTTTGTCACACAACAACAGGGGGATCCCCCGCGTCAGCTGGTCGTGGAGCACAGTCTGTTCGAACTCCTTTTTCGCCTTTCAGCGTGATTCTCAAAACCCGGTCGTTGGATCGTCAACATCGACCTGGACATGTTTTTTGCTCCCCGTTCCCGCGGGCAGGTGATACGTCTCGTAGATAACCGTTTTATCGAGGCTCTCGCGCGGGACTGTCGCCAAGGACTCTATCAGCAAAAAATCATCGTCCTGACCATCGCACTCAGCCCGGAGTATTGCGGTAGCTGGCAGGAGAGCGAAAAAGCCCTCACGCCCTTTCTCAGAGGACTCGATTGCCCGTTTCGACTGCTTCGAAAAACACCGACAATATCATATATCGCTTTGGATATATTCTGGCTTGTGGTTTGTACCTTTTTTCTTTGCGATCTTTGCGTTCTCTGCGTTGATTGTAAAAGTCGATTTTGAAGAGTAAGCTTTCTATATTACGGATAAAAAAAGGGCCTGAAATATTTTCAGGCCCCTGAGCAAACAGCGAATAAAAGTAAAAGCCTACTCTTCCTCTTCTTCTCCTGCCTGACGCTGACCCAGCTGGGAATCCAGCATCATGAGAGCATGTCCCTGCTTGCCGATCAATTGAAACTTGCCCACGATACTATCCATGGTGCTCTCCTCTTCCACCTGCTCGGTCACAAACCAGTCCAGAAACGTTTTGGTGGCATGGTCTTTGTCCTCAATGGCCAGGTCCACGAGATTGTGGATATTCCTGGTAACAAACTTTTCATGCTCCAGAGACAACTTGAAAATCTGTTCAGCGTCTTCAAAATCGGTCTGCGGTTTCTCGATCGCCTCCAGAATCACACGACCACCCTGTTCCTCAACATAGTGATACATCTTCATGGCATGTTCGACCTCTTCCTGTGCCTGAGCTTTCATAAAGCCGGCCATGCCATCCAGATTCTGGTCGGCCAGATAGGTGGCCATGGACAGATAAAGATA
>CAYPUH010000389.1:0-3606 GCA_964413725.1 uncultured Cytophagia bacterium | reverse complement strand
GCCCGGACGGCTACTCCGGAATCGCTTTCCCGGGACTCGCCGGCGGCGATGTTTTGAACTTCAATGCTGTCACCATTCACCAATGCAAAACCCGTCGAGGTCAATTGGTAGACATCGAGAACCAATCGCTCTACCGAATCCCCGGTTCCCGGATTGCTGACCCAGGCGCGCAACTCCACCACCTGTCCGGGATTGACCATGGGAGCATTGGGAATATCGGCCAGCAGACTGTCTATTCGAACCACGGCGCTGTCCTGTATGACCACCTCGGTTCTGGCGGGCTCACCTCCGGGCAATGTGGAGGTTTGTATCAACTCGCCGCTATTGATCTCTTCCGCCTGTAGCGTCACATCGATCGCACAGGGTCCCAACAACACACTGGCGGTATCCACCCCGGACACTGTAAAGCGAACCGTATCGCTTTCCTGAGATTCGAGTAAAAGGGTATCGGTTTCAGGAGATACCGTGAAATATTGATTTCCTTTTTCAAAATTGACCTGGCTCTGATCGGATTGTGGCAACACGCGCAGGGCGCTGCCACCGGAATTTTGGACTGCCATGGCAATGGACCAGGGGGCATCCGGTCCTTGCCCCCGGGTGACCGTGGGCTGACTGGAGAACACGGTCAAGATATCAAATCGAGCACGGTCTTGAACGGTTATATATCCCGAGGTTCCCACAGATGTCTGTGCATACACCTGACGCGTGGTCTGAATCTGATCCGTCATCCAGACATTGGCCTGAAGCAGAATGGATTCGAGAGGGGTCTGCTCGTCTACAGACAGAATCTGGACTCTAAGGGTCTTGGTGGTATTTCCCGGCAGTATTGAGGTGCCATCGAGAAAGGAATCCGGGGGGCTCTGGACAAACAGTTGAGAGATATCGGTCTGGAAATAGAGAAAATCGACACGGGCACTGTCCAGGGCCAGACCGGTGTTGCCGTTGTTGCGGACGGTAATATCCACAGTCCAGGGTTTTGTTTGCCCCACCGTGACCGTGGCGCTGGAGGGCTCGACCGACTGAATCACCAACTCGCTGGGCTCGCCCACGGTGACCTGATCATCCCCGAACCCCAGTCCCTGCTCGTAGGGATTGCCGTTTTCAACACCGGTCAAGAAAACCTCTGGGGTATAGGACTGTTCATCAAACGAGTCATCGATATCCTTGACATTAAAATAAAGCGTCACGGTGCTGTCGCCGGGTATTTCCGTGGTCAAAAATCGATCGAGGGTGGTCGCAAACGGTGCATTTTGAAAGCTGAAAACGGTCTCTTCCGGATTCAGGATTAAAGTGGACTCGCCTTCGTTTCTGACGTCGACCTGAAACTTGACAAAGGTGTTGTTGGAGACAAAGCTGGGTTTCAGACTGTTATCCACATACACAATCGAGGGAGGCGATTCAACAATAACTCCCCCAATCACATTGGGATCATCGGTCAATTCAGTTGAAGTTCTTTTTCGATTTATTTCTATATACCGGAGTCTTGACAATATCCGAACGCTGTCAGGAGCGCTGGGATCTATATAAGATATTTGAAAAAATAAGCTGTCAGTTTCTCCAGCAGACAAAGTCGTATCACCAGAAGCAAAAGAGCTTACATTTTCGTAGACTATCTTGTCATCCAACAAACTGTCGGCAAAAGCATCCTGGAATAACAATCCTGTTTGATCAGAACCGGAACCAAAATCAACATCAACATCTGCCCCACCAATATTTTCTACAACAACTGTAATCAACCAATTGGAAGTTACGCCGGCAGTTACCGAATTCTGTGAGGGATAGACATTTTTAATATCAATAGATGCTGGATTCTGTACATCAATTAATGTCTCTACATTATCTTCAACGGATGTGCGTTGTTTACGTTCATCTGTTGTCAGAACAGTATAGCCCAAGCCTGCTTGGATGCGTTGAATACCTAGTTGATTGGCGGTAAAGGCACTCTTTAGAGTAAAAGACACCGTGTCGCGATCTTGTGGTTTAAGAATAGAATCAGCACTCGTAAACGTTGTGAGAGAGTCTATAACTATAAATTCGTTTTCGGGATTGCTTAAATCCGGAAAGATCAGATGAGTACTGTCCATATCGATTTTGACATCACTACCACCAAGATTCGCTAAAGAAAAAAAGATTTGCCACAAGTAGCTTTCATCGCCAATGGTAATGCTAGGTTGGGAGGTCCACATATCCTCAAACCGAAGCTCTTCACTGGCGAGCACCTCAACTGTTCCAGTCAAACCCAGGTCATCGGACGTAACACTTACACCGGAAGAAGTTTCAACCCTCCCTTTTATTACCTTATATCCCGTTTGGTTGCTGGTTGCTGTGATTGTATATATCAAATGTTTTGTCTCAAGAGCTCCTAGTGTCGTCCCCCCTTCCTCAAAGGCATCTGGATAATCGATTGTAAAGTCTGTATCTGGCTGGATCAGGAAATCGGCGGGGAAAAATTGAATAAAAGTGTGTGTCGTATCAAAATTGATTGATACCGGAGCTTGGCCGGTATTTTTAACCGCCATTCGTACTGTCCATGGAGTTGTCTGTCCCTGCGTTACGGTAGGCCTATTCTCAAAAGACTGTATTTCAATAATATTTTTGGGTGCAATCGAGAATGAATCGCTCTCATTGGAAGACAACTCTGTGCTAAAAGTAAGATTTGAAATCTCATCCTCAAAATCTGTAACACCAAAAATATCTACAGTACCAATTTGGGAATTGCCTGGTATGGATAATTTAAAATTAAAGTCAGCAGTTTCACCAGCAGCTATTCGACTGTCTTGCAAAGGTAGTATTTCAAAATCAAATTGCTCTGGAGAAACACCGGAATCGTTATCATCAACGCCAGAGATGGTCATAAAAAAGGGCCTGTAATTTGCATCAATGGGTAAAATCGCGGCGGCGCCTTCTTCAGGTGTCGCGGTGTTTTTCAATGATAATGTAACATCAATATCAGATTGACCCTGATAAAGCGTATCGCCTGCAACGTCGAGTTGAGTTACATCTAGGTCGGCCGCTTCAAACACGGTCCAACTATGAAAGGTTTCTGACTGATGAGTGGTCACGAAATCACCACCATAACGACCATCGACTTTGGCTCCGACCAAAATATCCTTGTGATCGATGGCGCCATCCACGGCCACGGTAAAGCGCAGGGTTTTGGAACTGTTTGCCGACACGATTTGTCCCACAGCATTGGATGCAACGGAAAAAAACCGTCCCTGAAGATCCTGCCATGGGGTCCCCCACACGGCGTCTTCGAAATAGAGATCGGCACCGGTGATACTAAAGTCATAGGGACCGGTATTTTCTACACCGACAAGCACCTCTATACCGGTCTGGCCGGCCCCGACCACTGTTTTGGCAGACGTGACGTCCTTGACCCTGATGGCGCCGACGTCCACCTGAATGGTTTCCGTTGCGGCCCCTGGCGCAGTAGCCCGTATCGGAACATCATTTTCAATCCGATGCAAGGTGTTTGAAGAAACGCCGCTGCCATCGCGAACCGTGATATCGTTGAGCACCGGATTCAGACCATCATCTGTAGAGTGCGGTAGGCCATCGGCAAATGATAACGATACCGTTCCATCAGCAGGACCGTTACGATCC
>CAYPUH010000388.1:0-3627 GCA_964413725.1 uncultured Cytophagia bacterium | reverse complement strand
CCATGCCATCCAGATTCTGGTCGGCCAGATAGGTGGCCATGGACAGATAAAGATACGCTGAGTACAATTCTCGATTGATTTGTTCGTTAATGGCCTTTTCCACCTTTTTTGACAGCATAGAACGTCCTCCTTATCATAAACGGTTCCGAATTATCGCCCTTTGGCGTTGAGGTTACCTCTTAAAAACAAATGGATCTGGATTCTGTGATACCAAAGCCCAAAAAAATGTTATGATTCCTTTTTGTTTGTATCATCAAATGATCTTACCGATCAGATGACGAGAATATCATGCTGAAGATATCATGGATTCGGCACTGGACCCAAACCGAAAATAACAATCACAGCACTATTACAACACCGGAACAGTACATTCTCTTTCAATTTTTTCGATCTGACTCAAAAAATGTGAGATAATAATCAGCAAGACGAGTGCGACAGGATAGACCGCCGTATAGGCGACTTGAGGAGCATTGGAATCGGTCATGGGAGTAGCGGCAGCCAGTCTGGGTGTCCTGGCCATCCCCCCGGTAAGAGCTCCGAGCGAGCTAAGAAACTGAATCCGCAAAAATCGCAATCCAATCCAGGACGCCACCTTGATGAGAGCCAATGCAATGACGGCACGGATCACAAAAAGGATAAAACCAGATATCATTCTTGTTTGTCCCACATAAAACGAGCCAAAACATATCGAAAAAATCTAATTTCTCTGCGAATGAGAAATTCAGCACTGCTTCTGAAGCCGATATTGGTTTCATTCACAAAAACAGACACTAATTTAGGAAAAGCAGAACAAAATACAACCGTTATTAACGACCTGGTTTCAATGAATGGAATCGTAACGAGAGGCGTTGAGTGTTGAATTATCAACCCATTGTTCATTTTAGCGGCAAAACAGGTCCATCCACCCGACTTGTGTGGAATCCATTCCAGGCATCCAATGAGAATCCCCCGATGATGCTGGTACAGGATGGCATAAAAACGCTACCAATTGTCTACAAAATCATTTATATTGTACACTTTAGGGAACATAAAACTCTGTAAAACAGTGCAAGCAGTATGGATTCAACAGACCCGACTCACCAGAACTCATGGAAAAGGGCGATGCTATGATAAACCGCTGGATCTCGACTACGGCTCTGAGAGAGGCCGTACTATTACTGTTGTTGGCTGCCGCTCTTGGAATCGCCGCCAATGGATTGCGACCGGACCCGCTAACCGTCTCGTTAAGCCGCCCGTTGCTGCCTGCCGCACCGGATTCGGCAATGGTGGACCTGCCGGTGATCGGGGTGACACCCGATTCACATTCTACCGGACCTGTTCGGGTCACCACCGAACAGGTATTGCACCTCATCAACCGCAACAATCTCGTTTTGTTGGCTGCCCGGTCTCCGGAAGAGTATAAACAGGGGCATCTACCCGCTGCGATAAATGTGACGATTGCTCGAGTTTACGAACACATGGATAAAATCGCACAGCTGCCACGGGATCGATGGATCGTGTGTTATTGCGGTGGTCCTCCCTGTGACCTCGGAGAACTGTTGGCATATGAGCTGGTCTCTTTTGGATTGTCCCGGGTAGCGGTCTATGAAAGCGGCGTCGACAGCTGGATTCGGGCAGGGCACGAGTTGGAAACCGGAGAGGAATAATGATAGACAAACGACGACTACTCACCTGGACGATACGACTGATTCTGGCCGCGGTGTTCATCGTTGCCGGCATCATCAAAATTGCGGACCCTCAGGGATTTGCAACCAATATAGACAATTATCGCATCCTCCCTTACCCACTGGTTACAGTGACGGCGATTGTGTTACCCTGGCTGGAGGTGGTGCTCGGAATGGCTTTGCTCTCGGGGATCTGGATACGGGGTGCCAGTCTCTGGGTGGTCATTCTGAACGCGATCTTTCTCGTGGCCATCAGCTCGGCCCTGATCCGGGGTCTGGATATTGATTGCGGATGTTTTTCCACCGGTGGAGAGGGGACACAGATCGGCATACGAAAGCTCCTGGAGGATGTGGTGCTTTTGGCAGGCGGGCTCTGGCTCTATGTGCAATCTGGAGTGAAACAAAAACGCCATCGTACGCCGGCGAGATGATTATGACAAAAAAAAACATAAACAACACTGCGCTGGTGGGTCTCACACAAAACGAGTTAGAAACCGCAGCCCTCGAGTGGGGAGAAAAATCCTTTCGGGGACGCCAGCTATTCAGCTGGATCTACCAGAGAAAGGCCACATCCTTTGACGAGATGACCAACATCTCCAGAGAGTTACGCACCCGTCTGTCCGGTCAGGTTCGTATCGGCCGCATGCAGGTCATCGAAAGATCTCTTTCACCCGCATCAGGTTCAATCAAATATTGTTTTCAGCTGGATGACGGTCATCAGATCGAAAGTGTCTACATTCCCGACGGAGATCGTCGCACTCTTTGTGTTTCCTCACAGGTGGGGTGCGCCCTGAACTGCTCATTTTGTGCCACGGGCCGTATGGGATTTCTGCGCAACCTCGATGCCGGCGAGATTGTGGATCAGGTTTTGCAGGTCGAACGCGACCGTGAGAGTGAAATGACCAATGTGGTTTTTATGGGCATGGGTGAACCCTTTCTCAACTATGACGCCGTCCTGAAAGCGGCAGAGCTGATCAATCACCCCGATGGCTTGGCTATTGGAGCACGCCACATCACCCTGTCAACAGCCGGCATCCTTCCTGCAATGGAACGTTACACCCGGGAGGGACACCGATACAAACTGGCACTGTCCCTTCATAGCGTCGATCAGGCGGTGCGCGAGCGACTCATGCCCATCGCCCGGACCTACCCGCTTTCCGAACTGCGACACACCCTGAAACGCTATGCAGAGAAGAGCGGTATCCGGCCAACCCTTGAGCTTGTCCTCATCGACGGCATAAATGACCGCGATCGTGACGCTTCGGAGCTGCGACGGTTCGTTCAGGGCATACCCTGCAAGATCAATTTGATTCCGTACAACCCGGTCGATACAACCTACAAACGACCCCGGGTAGAGCGGGTCCAACGATTTGCCGAGCTGCTCGCAGACATTCCCGCTCCGGTCACCGTTCGATGGAGCCGGGGAGATGATATCGATGCTGCCTGCGGGCAACTGGCAATCCGGTCCAAAAATCAAAACCGGCCATCTGCAACAGGAGAGCTGCACCCATGAGAGCACCCGTCATCGGTGTTATGGGAGGGGCCACCCTCTCCGACTCTGAATACAAACAGGTCTACGAGCTGGGAAAACATATCGCACAAAATGGCTGGATTCTTCTCAATGGCGGCCGGGATGCCGGTGTGATGCGAGCGTCGGCAGAAGGAGCACGTGCCGGAGGGGGAACCACTCTCGGCATCCTGCCCGGGACACAAAAAAACGAGGTCAATCCGTTTATCGATATTGCGGTGATGACGGGTATGGGAAGTGCAAGAAACGCCATCAATGTCCTGAGCAGCGATGTGATCGTCGCATGCCGGGGAGGCTCAGGCACCCTGAGCGAAATCGCTCTGGCCCTCAAAGCGGGTAAACCCGTCGTTCTCTATCGACGTCCCCTGTCCTATGAATTGCAGACACTCGCCGGCAATCATCACCTCAGCGTCGCCGACACACCCGCCGCCGTCA
>CAYPUH010000387.1:0-3636 GCA_964413725.1 uncultured Cytophagia bacterium | reverse complement strand
TGCGTGCTGTGCTCATGATGGTATCATAGTGTCTTAGGACATCCTCTGACGGCAAGAGCGCGGTATCGAACAGAATCTGTGCCAACAGGTCTCCGACGAGGGCATCCATACAGACCACCGGTTTCTTTCGGCTCATGGGATAATAGCCTTTGTCCGGCAGAAACAGATCGCGATACTGCTGGACCGCTCGTTCCGGAGGCGTGGATGGATTGAGTCCAAGGGATTCGGCGGCCATCAGGGCGACGGCGAGCAGACCCTGGTTGTAGGTCACGACATCATCGGCTTCAAAGGAACAAAGATCATACCAGGACTGCATATTTCTTCGACTGGAATCGTTTACAGCAAAGTAGAGTCCATTACGGGTGTGAGATTCAACATACCTCAAGAGCTTTCGGGACGCCGCCAGATCCGGATGTCCACCGCGTTGGGCGATACGAAAGCTCCATATCAATGTCAGCAGAGGCCGTTCAGCTCCCGGTGTACGAGCATTGACTTCATTCTGATAACACTCCTGTTCCCATTTCAAGGGCAGGACGGTGGTCTGCCAAAAGGCATCCCGTGTATATTGTTTATTGGCATAATCGATACCCGGACAAATCCAGTAGCGGCTGCGTCCCGTCTCGTTACGGCGAAGATGCATATAATTGGATGCAAAGGCCACCGCGCCATATGCGTCCGCAAACTCGCCCCAGTGACGGGTGATGGCCCTAAAGACATCGGTACGCAAGTCTGACAACGAATCGGATTTTGAATCCAGCAAGAGCCCAGAAAACCAGTGAGCATGATCGGTGGTGATCCGATGATACCGGGATCGGACCCGGGTCACCCGTGCCCGCGTTCCCGGCTGATCTCCCCGGTCTCCGGAGTTCAACCAGGCCTCATGTCGGTCCGGCAGAATTCTCTGGGTGGTCTTGTTATCGGAAAAAGCGGGAGCATTGCTGATGGCAACCAGGGTACCGGTATCGAGTTTACACGCCACCATGGGAACAGCCTGTTTAACCATATCGACAGTGTGATCGGAAGGATCATGAGGACTCTGGCGAAAGACTTGCTCTGAAGAGACAGGACCATTAAAGGTAATCATTTCTCCCTCTTTGGCCTCAAGTCGGAACGAAAAGAACCCCCGCGCCGAATCCACAAGCGTCTCGGCCCTGAAATTAAAGTGGGCGCCTCCAAGACTGTCGGGTACCAGATATCCGCTAAAATGAAGTCGATCGACAACCGTATCCAGAGAGATGGAGTGCGTTGGAGGATGATTCAGCGTATGGATATCCAGTTCCGAGCCATCGGGGAAAACCCACACCAGTGTCCAGGTCAGATCCGCCTCGTCCGAGGACAAGCTTGGTCTGATGACGAGAAAGAGGAGGATCAGGATAAAAAGCCCGGCAAGGGGGATTTGACGAAAAACCTTCATACAAACCTCCGGTGGAAGGGAAATAGCAGAGTTATATTCTCATTCAGATGACAACAGAACAACTCTCCCGGACATGGTTTCCATTGAATAAACGCACAAAAAAAGAGGTAAGAGATCCAGCACAATCTCTGGGATTGGCCACTGTGGAGTGTCCGAACGGTCAGAAAATCTGTTTTCCGAGCAATGTGACTGACCGGGCCTTTTCACAACGATCATTGGCAACAAAAACAGATCCCACGCTCGATCGCGACAGCGGACAGCCATCAAGAACGCACCGGGAACATGGGATTTATCCTCTCGGTCAGCGCTCCGGATGGGTTTTTCAGGTGGATCGTTTATTTTACCAGGGTCATCTGCCTGACATCCCGCCACTTGTCCGCTTGAATCCGTACGGTATAGACGCCGCTTGAAACCTGGCGCCCATGTGAACCGATGCCATCCCATACCAGGCGATACGCACCACCACTCTGGCGACCGGACATCAGCGTGCGCACACGCCGCCCGGTGATATCATATATCGATACCTGAACCCTATGAGAACCCGGGGGCAATGTGTAGGATATGGTGGTGCTGGCATTAAAGGGATTGGGATAGACGGGATTCAGAGCGAACTGTTGAACCATCGAATCCCGGCCAGGATCAGTCACTGAAACCGTCCCCTCAAAAAAATCAAAGATACGATCCATCAGGATCTCCCGACTGGATAACGGGAAAACCGTTTCAAAGGGAAAAGTCAGATAGACCAATTTACCCTCTTTGGTTCCATCTGGAAACAGTCCCTCATAGGCAAGTCCTGCAACGCCGTTGTTCACAGATACAGATTGAAATTGAAACACCGCCTGCGCACCATCGAGAGGTTCCACGGCATCCGGCCAGTCCACATTGATGGTCCCCTGAGACCCATTGTCGTACCGGACATCCGCCAATCCCTCCGCAAAGGTTGCGGAAAGCCCGTCGACACGATAATATGTGCCTTTTCGGCCCAGGGGGGCATCATTCACATAGCGTGCTTTGAGAAACTCGTGATAAAATGCCTTGTCAGCAGCAGACGGATGACCGCTTTTTCCCTCCAGATCCCAGCCGATCTCGGCTCCGGATACGAGCAACCGGCCTCCGTTTCTGAGAAACGATTTTACCCGTTCCTGTTCCGCAGGGTTAAAAGTGTCATCCGCTGAACTCTCATCCCCCAAAACCCAAATAACCGTATCAAACGCCTCCAGAGAGAGTTTATCTTCATAGATGGTTTCATTCAGAGTCGACGAAAAGGCTATGCCCCGATTGAGCAGCGGTTCCGCATAAAACCGCATATAGTCATGCCGGGTGTTGGTGGCGCGATCAAATCCATCGACCAAGAGCACCTGATGTCGGTAACTCGAGGGGATGGCAGCATACAGATCGCGGGTGATGGGTGAATACCCGAACTCGTTGAATGCCCGCACCTTGACATAGGTAACACTGCCGGAAGGACGTCTGGGGATCATGATATCGGGTTCCGCAGAGACGACAGAATCGGTAAACGTCTCTCCATCTTCACTGAGATAGGCCACATAACCGGTTGCGTTCTGAACCGAATCGCATTGCACCTTTAGGGTATTTTTGACACTCCATAACACCCGGACATGTTGTGGTGCGCTAGCCGGTGGATAGGCATTTTCAATGGAATAGATCAGCTTGTCAGCAAACGCACTTTTGTTTGCTTTAACCTGCACCTCAACCGAATCGGATACATAGCCGTCAGCTTCGAGCAGGACGGTATAGGAGCCCGGGTCCAGGCTGTCGAACATGAAAAACCCGTTGTTATGGGTATCAGCCGTATACACATGGTTCCCCGGAGTCACCGTCACCGTGAGACCATTGACCGGATGGTACTGATCGCCCGTACCCGGGATGCTATAGTAGGGCCAGGGTCGGACGGGATCCCGCGCGATGCCGGCAATAACACCGGTGCTCAGCGGTGTTTCTTCAAAGTAATCCAGAAAGGAGCGCGTGATGGCCCAGGCTTCATGGAGGCGGTAGCGGTTGTTCAGGAGCCGGAAGGATTCCGGAATATAATCATGAAACGAGCCTTCGGACAGAGTTCCCGGCATGGACAGAGACCGCAAAACGCCCAAGTTGAAGCCAAGAAAAGAGCGGTCTCCCCGGTTATAGGCACCGGTAGTCCGATGGACGGCCCTGATATGATCCACCATGATCCGCCCCATCACCTTGGCATCATCAAATGT
>CAYPUH010000386.1:0-3670 GCA_964413725.1 uncultured Cytophagia bacterium | reverse complement strand
ATTCCATTCGGCAGCACGTGGTACGTCGCTGTGGTATCGCGCCGGATCATGTTCTCATTGGAGCGTCTCATACCCACTTTTCTCCTGTTGTCGACCTGAATGGTACCGGACTCTATGAGCGCGCCTATGCCCAAACCCTTATCGGCAAATGTGCCGGAGCTGTAGAGATGGCGTTCAACAACAGGCAACCCGTATGGATCGGTGCCGCCACGGGTCAGGCTCCGGATGTCACCTTTAACCGTCGCGTGACACGTGCCGATGGCACCGTATTCAATAGCTGGCGCTATCCGGCCGATACCACCGGTCTGTCGTTTGGTCCCGTCGATCCGGATGTGGGTGTACTCGGCATCGAAACGCTCTCCGGTACACCAGTGGCCAGTATGATTCATTACGCCACCCATCCGGTATGTGGTATGAATGAAATGTATGCTCTTTCTGCCGACTTTCCCGCTTATGCCGTGCAGGTAATCGAACAGATTGAGGGTGGCATTTGTCTGTTCGGACTGGGACCTTGTGGCAACCAGGTACCCATCGAACGCGAGGGTAACAGTCGGGTAGAGATCGGTCGGGTCATAGGAGGTGAAGCCCTGAAAGCGCTGCAACGTATGCCGGTCTATAACGGCATTCCGGTAGGGGTCGAATCCCGAATTCTGACATTCGCAACCAAACCCAATAAATTTGTGAAGAGCGACAGTGTTGATCTGGAGGTTCAGGTATTCGCTGTGGGAGATATTGTTTTTGTTGCCCTGCCCGGCGAAGTGGTCACCGAACTGGGTCTTGACCTCAAACGGCGATCCGGATTGGAACATCTGTTTGTCATCGAACTGGCGAATGGCGGAAATGTGGGGTATGTGTTACGACGGCAAGACTATACCGGTGGCGGGTATGAAGCGCTGAACGGAGCGTTGCAGGCCGGATCCGGCGAGATACTTGTGGAGACGGCTCTCGAACTGATCGAAAAGCTAGAGTGGTGTATCAAAGCTGATAAGAAAATCAGAACCAAAACCGACGAATCCGGATTTGGTGATTTTTCTCAAAAGGGATATGACATCACGCGGGAGCGACTCAAGGGAAAAGAGTAAATCCTGGCGGCATATGGGCATTCGAGTTTTGGTTTGCACATCTGTGCCGTGAATTAAAGTGGATCGGTAAATTGTATCAGGAGAGTGCGGTCGTATGAGTCCAAAGCGGTGTGGCTGGTGCGGACAGGATCCGCTCTATATCGACTATCACGACAACGAGTGGGGAGTACCGGTTCACGATGACCGACAGCTATTCGAAATGCTGATCCTGGAGGGGGTACAGGCTGGACTCAGCTGGTTGACAATCCTGAAAAAAAGACAACACTACCGAATTGTTTTTGATGATTTTAATATGGAACGAATCGCTCGTTATGATCAGGGTAAAATTGATCGTCTGTTAGCCGACCCAGGAATCATCCGGAACAGACTCAAGGTAAAGGCTGCAGTTAACAACGCTCGGGCCGCTCTGAATATCCGCGATCGTTTTGGCAGCCTGGATACTTTTTTATGGCGCTATGTGGATGGTCATCCGGTTCAGAATGAGTGGATCCGGCTCGATCAAGTACCCTCGCATACCCCCTTGTCAGAGGTGTTGAGCAACGATTTAATGCACGCCGGTTTTTCCTTTATGGGATCCACCATCTGTTACGCATTTATGCAGTCGGTTGGAATGGTGAACGATCATCTGGTCAATTGTTTTCGTTACCATCAGGTTCGCCGGCTACCAGACGGAAAGCCTGATGAGAATGATTGTAGGCATGGATAGAGCCATGAAAAGTGAACCTTTAGTAAGAATTGAATCATGAGAGAAAGTATGAAAGCAGAACAGAAAACCTGGATCAGTATTCTGGATTTGAATACGCGTTTATTTAAAAATGTCCTGGACGGGATAAACGATCACAAGGCACTGAAACTTGTCTGTGGACAAACCAACCACATCGCATTCCTTGCTTTACATTTGGTAGATGCGCGGTTTGTTCTCGCCAGATTGCTTGGCGATGAGAGTGAAAATCCCTATGCCCTGAAATATGGAGACATTACGCACGCTGATGAGATCGATTCCTACCCGTCACTGAAAGAGTTGCTCCGTAATTGGAAGATGATATCCGGACAGATTCAACGTTCCTTTATAGAATTGCCACCCAGAGCCCTGCGGCAACCCTGTCCCTATGATTTCCCGGTAGAGGATCCTTCTCTACTTGGCGGTCTTTATTTTATGCTCCATCACGAGTCCTATCACCTCGGCCAGATGGGGCTGATACGCAGAGAGCATGGCCTTTCCGCCATGCGGTATGAGGCCTGAGAGAATACGATGAACAACCCCGTTTTTAAGGGTTCCTTTACACCCACCCTCTGGTACAGTGTGCTCTGCATGGGTGTGATGACCCTGACAGTTGTGATGAATGCCATGAGTCGCTCGTTAACATATACAAAAGCTGATCGGTCGCAACCGGAATTTGTGCCCCAGTGGGCAAAAACGGTGGTGTGGTATCAGATATTTCCGGAGCGCTTTCGCAACGGTGATAAGGGAAACGATCCGCGGGTAACAGATATTGCGGGAGCGGATCCGGCTGAACCACCACGAGTCTGGCACATTCATCCCTGGACCCGCGACTGGTATGAACGCCAACCGTATGAGATAGAAAATGGCGAGTCCGCACTCTGGATACATCTTGCTCGTCGTCGCTATGGAGGGGATCTCCAGGGCATTCTCGACAAACTGGACTATCTGAAGGAATTGGGTATCGGTGCCCTCTATCTCAATCCCGTCTTTGACGCCCCTTCTCATCACAAGTATGATGGGGCCAGCTATCATCATATCGATCCCACATTCGGCCCGGACCCGTCAGCAGATCGCCTGCTGATTGAGCAGGAAGATCCACTGGATCCCTCCACCTGGGTCTGGACATCCGCAGATGAGTTGGCCCTGACTCTGATTGAACGGGTGCATGAGCTGGATATGCGGATCATATTCGATGGCGTATTCAACCATATGGGCATCAACAGTTTTGCCTTCCGGGATGTACTGGAATTACAGCAACACTCTCTCTACAAAGACTGGTTCACCGTGATATCCTGGCGGGATTCCGTCCAGGGTACTGACTTTTTGTACAAGGGATGGTATGGAGTCCAGTCGTTGCCGGAATTCCGCGAGGATAAAAACGGCCTCGTGTCAGGTCCGCGTGAGTATATCTTTGCAGCCACCGAACGATGGATGAATCCAAAAGCGAAGGGAAGCGACTATGGCATCGATGGATGGCGCCTCGATGTGGCCTTTTGTATCGCTCATCCCTTCTGGAAAGCCTGGCGCAAACATGTCAAGGCGATCAATCCGGACGCCTATCTGACTGCAGAACTGGTGGATCCACCTGGCAAACTCAAACCCTATCTGCAAGGGGATGAGTTTGATGGGGTGATGAATTACAATTTCAGCTATGCCTGTGACGAATTCTTTTTTCAACCCGGAGAACATCGCATTTCGGTGACCGAGTTCGATCACCTGTTGCGGGAGTTGAGGGAGGCCTTTCCGGACGGAGTGGCGCAGGTCTCACAAAACCTGTTCGATAGCCATGATACCGACCGCCTGGCATCTCATATCGTCAATCGCGGTCTCGGCCGGTATCGGGACTGGGGGGCATATCACACCC
>CAYPUH010000385.1:0-3676 GCA_964413725.1 uncultured Cytophagia bacterium | reverse complement strand
GTCTTGATCAGACTGGTATTCAGAACCGTAATCGTGGGACGGATGCCCTTGACGTCCTGCAACACCCACACCGGATAGGTGTCGTTGTCGCCGTTGGTAAAAAGCAGAGCGTTGGGTTGCGCGGACATGAGCACGTTATAGTTGTAGTTGAGCAGTTCCGGGGCGATATCCCGGCTGTCATAGAGCTTTTGCAGGAAGGTTCTGAATTTCTCTTGTTCGCCGGTGAACTCGTAATGGGAAATAAAACCATAATAGGTATCCGGCTGTTCCGGCCTCAGGGTGTAGGCCTTTTGCAGCATAGAGATGTCCTTGATATCATATGTGTTCCAGTATCTCAACAGATAATAGACATACGTCCCGGGAATGGCCTGTTCCATGTCGTCGAGGATGCGCTGCAACCGGTCCTGTTTCTCGGGCAGATCTTTGGTTTCTTCGAACCGCGCATAGCGCACAGCGTTATAATAGTTGTACCAGGCCTCCGGCTGGTTCGGATTCTTTTCGATCTCCTGTTTCCACAGCTGTGCCTGTTTCACATACCAGTCGTTGGGCTTTTGCACATAGACAATGCGGTAGACATGTTGCGGCGTGTCGGCGTCGTCCCGGGCCCATCCCGGCCGGACCCACAGAAACAGGGACACACCCAGCAGCACGACCACCCGTTTCGCAGTGGATGTCATCATGTTACCTCCCGTTATGGTTAAACCGTTCAAACTCTGAAAAACTCCCCCTCCTCTCCCATGAGACCCTCTACCCTGTACTACACGCCACCGGCCCATCGGTTCAAATCCATCCGTTTTTTTATCCATACACGTCCGTGAAACCACCTTGTGCCCAAACTCTGTTTGGGTACCCCCCATAACACCGCGAAACTCTGTTTCGCGTCCCTCCATCTCTTCGTCCCTCCATCTCTTGTCCCTCAGTCCCTGAGTCTCTCCGTCTCTCAGTCCCTCAGTCCCCCTGCCGCGTCCACAACGGACCCCACTCGCCAAAATTCCCAAGAATTCCCTTGCACCCAATACAATTTTATTCTTATATAACAGTCGGATAAAGTATATCGCACCGACGCCGGATACCGCACCGAGGGGACGGTTGGCAACGTTATGGGGATGGTTAGACCTGAAGCCTCGAAAACAGGATATGGGGTTCTGTTTTGGGGCTTTTTCTGTTTTGGGGTCAGCCCGAACCCTCCCGTCTGTTTACCGCAATCATTCAGGGACGAAGACGATCTGCTGAATGCGCTAAAGAGCTCACATTCGCCTCTCACATGTATTCAGGTTAAAGTGTCACTAGTGTCCGGTCGAACGACCGGACACACCAACATAATTATATTAAAATCAATTTATTATGTTAGTCGAAAAACAGAATCGACTTGAATCAAATATTGCGAAATCATTGTTGTTTATTATGTAGTTAAATCGACTGGTGTCCGGTAACCGGACACCAGTGTTAAAGGGTAATGGAGAATACAGAATTGGCCGTCACCTCTGCCATTGTCCGACCTCACAATACTCCCACGATCATCAAAACGCTCCCGGACAGTCCAAAAGCTGTCTGTCCGTTCTGTCCTGAAGCACGTATACCGGATGCCTTTGACGGATCGCCGGGAAAAATTCAAAACGTTCGAACAACATGTTGCAAGGCCCTCAACAGAATGAACACCTGTCAACCGCGGCAACCACAAGGAGAGAGACCAGGATGAACGGACACGAAATTGCCATCGTCGGCCTGAGCGGCAGATTCCCCGGTGCCGACTCTATTGATCAGTTATGGACCCATCTGACCGAAAGCAGAGAATCGATCCGCTTCTTTACGGACGATGAACTGCTGGAGGCGGGCATCGAACAATCGGTCCTGGACCATCCCAACTATGTCAAGGCCAATGGCATTCTGGATCATCTCGAGGAATTTGACGCCGATTTTTTCGGCATGAATCCGCGTGAGGTGATGCTCCTGGATGTGCAGCATCGTGTCTTTCTGGAATGTGCCTGGCAGGCCCTCGAGTCTGCCGCCCTCGATCCGAAACGGGAACAGAGACCTGTGGGCGTGTTTGCCAGCTGCGGCTTCCCGACGCGCTCTATCGATTTGTTCTCTCAGGCCAAAGCGAACCAAAACATGTCCGAGCTCTACCAGATATTGATCCAGAATGACAAGGATTTTCTGGCCACCCTGACCTCCTATAAACTCGATCTGCGCGGTCCCAGTTTTACGGTTCAGACGGCGTGTTCTTCTTCCGCTGTTGCCACATATCTCGCCTGTCAATCCCTGCTCTCAGGGGATTGTGACATGGCTCTGGCCGGCGGCTGCAAAATTTATCTGCCTCAGATATGCGGGTACATGCACGTTCCCGGCATGATTCTCTCCCCGGACGGCCATTGCCGGCCGTTTGATGCCGAGGCTCGGGGCATGATTACCACCAATGGTTGCGGTATCGTGGTGTTGAAACGGCTGGCAGACGCCGTGGCCGACGGCGATTCCATCCTGGCCGTCATTCTCGGGTCTGCCATCAACAATGACGGCAGTGACAAGGGCGGTATCTCCGCGCCATCGGTCACGGGACAACAGGAGGTGATTCTCAAGGCCCTCTCTGACGCAGAGGTCGATCCCCGCACCCTCTCGTATGTTGAAGCGCATGGCACCGGAACCCTGCTCGGAGATCCGGTGGAGGTGCAGGCATTGACACAGGCCTATCGCCACTATACCCGTGAGACACAATATTGCGGTCTGGGCTCTGTCAAATCCAATGTGGGCCATCTGGATGCCGCTGCCGGGGTGACCGGACTGATAAAAGCCACCCTCGCCCTGCACCACCGCACCCTGCCCGCCACCGTCAATTTTACCCGCGCCAATGAGAAATTAAACCTGCCGGACTCTCCCTTTTATGTGGTGGATCGGCTGACCCCCTGGGATCGTCCGGAGCCGCTTCGCGCCGGCGTCAGTTCATTTGGCGTCGGAGGCACCAACGTGCACATGATCCTGGAACAGGCACCCGAGAGAACACCGTCGCCGGAAACCGGACGCGAACACATTCTGGTCGTGTCCGCAAAAAGTGCCACCTCCCTGAGACAGACCCGCGACAACCTGGCTCTGTTTTTAAAAGAGCACGGGGATCGCTCCATTCAGGATATTGCCCATACACTGCAGACCGGCCGGCAGGCGTTCCCGCATCGCTTTGCCTGCGTGGCTGAATCCGTTGCCGCGGCCGTCACAACCCTGCAATCGACAGCGGGCGGTCAGGAAAGCGCCCCCGAAACTCCACACCCCATCGCCTTTCTCTTTCCCGGACAGGGTGCCCAATATGTCAACATGGGACGGTCTCTGTACGAAGAGTTTGCTGTTTTCCGCGACGCCTTTGATACCTGCTCTGCGATCTATCGCGATATCTCCGGGATGAATCTGGTCCCCAAACTGTTCCCAGACTCGGTCCCCGGCGACAACGCCGGCTCTCAGCTCTTGCAGACCGAGCTGGCACAGCCAGCCATTTTTATGATCGAATACAGTCTGGCAACACTCTGGATGTCCGTGGGAATCCGGCCGGATGTCATGATCGGCCACAGTGTCGGCGAGATCACCGCAGCATGTCTGTCCGGCGTCATCTCGCTGGAACAGGCGATCTATATGATTACACAACGAGGACGTCTGTGTCTACGGTGCGATAGGTCATTCCCGTTTCCTCCTG
>CAYPUH010000384.1:0-3790 GCA_964413725.1 uncultured Cytophagia bacterium | reverse complement strand
CTCATCCACGGCACAGACTGAAATTAACCTGCCATTTGTAACCGCTACGGATACCGGCCCCAAGCATCTCAATATGACTCTGACCCGGTCAAAATTCGAACAGCTTTGTGATGATTTGTTCGAACGAACGCTGGGTCCGTGCAAGAAGGCGTTGAAAGATGCTGGTATGTCCCCCTCTGATATCGATGAGGTCGTGATGGTCGGTGGTTCCACCCGAATGCCCAAGGTGCAGGAAATTGTAAAGGAGTTTTTCAAGACCGACCCTCACAAGGGTGTGAATCCCGACGAAGTCGTTGCCGTCGGTGCCGCGATTCAGGGTGGTGTACTGGCCGGTGATGTGGAAGATGTCCTGTTGCTGGATGTCACACCCCTGTCTCTGGGTATCGAAACCCTGGGTGGTGTGACCACCAAACTGATCGAGAAAAACACCACCATTCCCACTCGCAAGTCAGAGGTCTTTTCAACCGCAGCCGATAATCAGACCTCGGTAGAGATCCACGTGGTTCAGGGCGAGCGTGAAATGGCGCGGGATAACCGCACACTTGGCAAGTTCCATCTGGATGGTATTCCTCCGGCGCCTCGTGGTGTCCCTCAGATCGAGGTGACCTTTGACATCGATGCCAATGGAATCCTGAATGTCTCTGCCAAGGACAAGGCGACGGGTAAAGAGCAATCCATTCGGATCGAGGCCTCTACCGGCCTGTCCAAGGAAGAGGTTGAAACAATGGTCAACGATGCCAAAAGTCATGCCGCAGAAGACAAGAAACGGCGTGAAATGATCGATCTGAGGAATCAGGCTGATCAATTGGTGTACCAGACCGAAAAGACCCTGAATGAGAGTGGAGACAAGATCGATGCCGATACCAAGAGCAAACTCGAAGCGGCTATCGGTCGGGTCAAGGAAGCAAGCAAGGGTGAGGATGCAGAAGAGATCAAGTCGGCAACTGAGCAACTGACCCAGATTTGGCAGACCGCTGCATCGGCTATGTATGGCCAGGCGGGTCAGGGGCAAGCGGGTCCGCAAGGTGCAGAAGGTGCTGCACAGTCTGAATCCTCCGGCGGCGACAGTGAGGCTGAAGAAGCGGACTATGAAGTTGTCGATGATGACAATAAAGAATAAGTGGTGTAGACCGTTTGATTCTGATGAGGGGTAGATGGAAGATGATGATACCGTCCGATCCCTCGGATGCTCAGGCCGTTTGCAACAATCACTGTGCAGAATGAAAAGGCGAGAATCAAATTCTCGCCTTTTTTTTAAGAGTCTGAATGTACATAAAAGCTCTGGATTCAGTATATCAGAACTCTATAGATAGATAAAGGAGTATTCGATATGATATCTTTTGACAAGTTGACGATAAAAACACAGGAGGCACTTCGTCAGGCTCAACAGGAAGCCTCTGATCAGGGTCATCAACAAATCGAGCCTCTACATCTTTTATTTTCGATTTTATCGCCTTCGGACAGTATTGCCCGTGCCGCACTGAACAAAATCGGAGTCAATCCGGATCAGGTTGCGGATCAGGCCAGACAAGAGATCGAGCGTCTTGCCAAAGTTTCCGGCGGAGTGGGGCAACTCTATCTGGCTCAGGAAACCGCTGATGTGTTTGAGCGTGCTCTGGCCGGAGCCAATCGTTTAAAGGATGAATATGTAAGCATTGAACATGTGTTGCTGGCGTTGAGCGAAGACAAGGGCTCCGCCGGACAGATGATGCGGGAAAACGGTCTCAAACCGGATACGCTTCTCAAGGTAATGAAAGAGATTCGAGGCAGTCAGAGGGTTACTGATCAGAATCCCGAGGAGCGGTACCAGGCCCTGAAGCGATATGCGCGCGATCTCAACGACCTGGCCCGTCGCGGAAAACTGGATCCGGTCATCGGACGCGATGATGAAATCCGACGGGTCCTTCAGGTGTTGTCCAGGCGCACCAAAAACAACCCCGTATTGATCGGTGAGCCGGGTGTGGGAAAAACCGCTATTGTGGAGGGTCTCGCCCATCGTATCATACAGGGAGATGTACCAGAAAACCTAAAGACCAAGAAGATTTTGGCACTCGATATGGGTGCTCTGGTGGCAGGGGCCAAATTCCGGGGAGAATTTGAGGAGCGTCTCAAAGCCGTGTTGAAAGAAATCACCGAATCGGAGGGACGGATCATCCTGTTCATCGACGAGCTGCATACTCTGGTGGGTGCCGGTGCAGCAGAGGGCGCCATGGACGCCTCGAATATGCTCAAACCGGCCCTGGCGCGAGGTGACCTGAGATGCGTGGGCGCCACCACTCTGGATGAGTATCGCAAGCACATCGAAAAGGACGCTGCGCTGGAACGTCGTTTCCAACCCGTATTGGTGGATCAACCCACTGTTGAGGATACCATTTCCATTCTGCGTGGATTGCAGGAGAAATATGAGGTGCATCATGGTGTCCGCATCACCGATTCTGCAGTCGTGGCTGCTGCGATGCTTTCGGACCGGTATATCACCGATCGATTTCTGCCAGACAAAGCGATTGATCTGGTTGATGAGGCTGCCTCAAAGCTTCGTATCGAGATTGACAGTATGCCGGTAGAATTGGACAAAGTTGAACGGAAGTTGAAACAGCTGGAGATCGAACGTCAGGCGCTGAAACGGGAAAAAGATGACGCCTCCAAACAGCGGATTAAACAGGTGGAAGAGGAGATCGCCAATCTCAGGGAGTCGAGTTCCAGTCTGCGTGCGCAATGGGAATTGGAAAAAGAGGTTATCAAGAAAATGCGCACCATAAAGGAAACCATCGATCAGGTCAAGACCGATGCGCAAACGGCAGAACGTGAAGGTGATCTGAACAAGGCTGCAGAGCTGAAATACGGTCGGCTGCGCGAATTGCAGCAACAGTTGCAGGCGAGCAACGATCGTCTGCTGGAATTGCAAAAAGACCGGCAATTGCTCAAGGAAGAGGTGGATGAACACGATGTCGCTGAAGTGGTCGCCCGCTGGACCGGTATCCCTGTGAGCCGTATGCTGGAAAGCGAACGGGAAAAACTCTTAAAGATGGAAGAACGGATCCATCACCGTCTGGTGGGTCAGGACGAGGCGGTTTCCGCTGTGGCGGATGCCATCCGCCGGGCGCGTGCCGGTCTTCAGGACCAGAATCGTCCCATCGGTTCCTTTATTTTTATGGGATCTACCGGTGTCGGAAAAACCGAATTGGCGCGTGCGCTTGCAGAGTTTCTGTTTGATGATGAAGGCGCAATGATCCGTATTGACATGTCGGAATACATGGAACGGCATTCTGTTTCCCGTTTGATCGGAGCGCCACCGGGATATGTCGGATATGAAGAAGGTGGTCAGCTGACCGAGGCGGTGCGACGTCGACCCTATTCGGTGGTATTGCTCGACGAGATCGAAAAGGCTCATCCAGAGGTCTTTAATATTTTATTGCAGGTTCTGGATGAAGGTCGACTGACCGATAACAAAGGCCGTACGGTCAATTTCAAAAATACCATTATCATCATGACCTCCAATATCGGCGCCCAGTTGATCATGGAAAAATCGCTGCATATCACAGAAGACAACCGGCAAGACGTTCATGAAGAGATATCACGTAAAGTTCGTGGTATGCTGAAACAGCAATTGCGGCCCGAATTTATCAATCGAATCGATGATATCATCATCTTTCATTCTCTGACGCGGGATGAGATTCGCCATATCGTGGAATTGCAGATGCGGAATATTCAAAATATGATTCAGGATCAGCAGATCTCGATCGGGTTGACACCGGAAGCGGTAGACTATCTTGTTGACCATGGCTATGAC
>CAYPUH010000383.1:0-3843 GCA_964413725.1 uncultured Cytophagia bacterium | reverse complement strand
GAATGAGCAACGAGTCTCCGGCAGACAACCCATTCCAATCCGGACCATTGACCCCCCGATCGATGGTTTGCCAAGGGGAAGCAAATGAACCATCGTTGTTATCATTGCCATCAGGATCGACATAATATGTTGCGGCAAATCCACTTGTGCATGTCATCAGTAAGATATAGTACATATGAACAAAAACACCGGCCCTGAGAAAAAATGAATTCATAACGGATTCAATCGCTCCTTTTTATTTGGCTACCTTCTTCCCGTGATACCATCTGTCTAGTGTGGCGACAGCAACGGTTACCAGCGAGACGCCATCATTGCCTGATGAGTTTGTTTTTATACTCTCGGAAAAACATCCGATTCCCTTCTCGATCGGGGAATCCAGTATTGCCATCCTTGCCGTCTGGGGCGGCATGGCAGGTTTCAGCCTCACGAGTCGCAAATACCGGTGTCAGGATCAAAAACAAACGAGTAAATCGTTCCTTTGGGTGATGTGCGAGTCCAACGCAAACAAATTCTGATGGGACCCCTTCTCTATTCGGATATTTTTACTGCCCACATCCCGGTTTTGGGTACGTTACAGTGATTCCAGTCACTGCCGATAACCACGCCTGTTTCCGGTTGATCGGAAACGGTTGAAACAATCCGACCCCTTAAATTGATATTGTCCCCAGCGGCAGTGATATGACAGATCCTGGATACCGTCACGGTCTGGTCGCTGCGCATCCGATCATTCTGACAAAGCACACCATCGGCCACGATTAAAGCCTGCTCCGCATGTGTGGAAAACAGATCAAGTTGAATAGAAACGAGGTCCAAAGGATCTTCTTTGGCAACATTAACATACGCTTGAGCAAAAATCAACCATACACCTTGACCGAGAGTCAGTGACGACAGCTGCCTCCACACTGTTTCAGACAACTCCAGACCGGCCTCCTGCAGCCAGTCCTGTTCAGCATCCAGATCGATCGATAAAACAGCAGGGGTTTGACCCGTATAGGAAGCGGACAGTCCGATGCCATAATCGGTATCAAGGGATGCATGTGGATGGTCGGGATCAATATTTGTCGGCAGTAAAACCCCGGCGGCATCCGTGGCCATGAGGATCCGCCCCGGCGCAGCATCCTGCAGAATCTGTAATTGCACCGCTTCTGTCTTGCCTCGGATATGCAAATCCGCTTCAGGCAAATCCGAACCCAGATTGATGCCCACGCTGTCGTCTATGACTTTGAATCGAATATTTTGATTCGAATCCCGCAGAATCACTTGTGCACACACATTCAAACCAAATGCGAGTATAATAAAGCCTGATGCAAAGAGTCGCCTGATCAATGGTTCCCTCTAATGATTTGTTGTCATATTCTGTATTTATATATTATTGCAAAAATCTATTTTGGACAGGAATGGCGTATAGTCTATCCTAATAGAGTTAGCAAAAATGCCGTACGACACCTCGACTCGAAGAGTGCTACTGGGGCTCATAACGTGTCGTATTTAATTTATAGATATCCGTATAGATCAGATTGGTTTTTGCAGTCCAGGCATTTTTGCCGCCCCAATTCCACCAGGCATGATCATGAGGACTGCGATATTGACTGTTTCCATCCCAGGAGGTTAGATTCAGATAAATTGAAAACCGCAGTTCGCCATTGCGCAACCAATGGCGATAATGATTCTCGGGATCCCGGGTATACCCCCAGACATAGATCACCGCTTCCGTTCCCAACCCAAAGGATCCAACCGCAACATCTGGAAACCCATACCGCTGGTAGACCACACCGACATGGGGAGCTTCAAGACAAACGGTATGGGCCTCTGGATACAAGTCCGGATCAAAAAATTTGCCGCAGCGACGGGTACGAATCTCGGAAAAAGGGGTATCCCACCATTCTGTGAGATAAGACGCGATATAGCCACCGTTGACGGGGTCATCTGTGATACTGGGCAAACAGACACCATCCTTTTTCCTGGACTGCGGAGTCACATCCAAACGTGAACCCGATCCCATCGTAATACCGGGATAAGCGATACCAACATGGCTGTTTGATTGGCACTCTGCCTGACTCGAATAGAAAAACGGTGTGTCTTCAGGGGTCAGTCCACCATATTGAAAGACAATGGCTTGTTCGGTTTCAGAGCGGGTAAGCCAGGTTTCAAACTCGTGTCGGGTCGTTTGACAGGTTACTTCTTCACCTGTTGGACACTCGTCGGGGTTATTGATATATGTATACGTTATCTGTCGCCAGCCCATATGCGCGGGCAAATTATCATAGGGCCTGCTGTCACACCACATTTGCCACGATTGCGATCCATTGGGTTGATACAATCGACCCGCGATCTGGTATTCGCAATGCGACCAATCCACGGTAAAGGATTGGTGAGTATCATAACAACTATAATCGGGCACTAGAGGGGGTACACTCACCGTAAACTGTGCAAACCCATTCAAACAGCCGGGCAGCACAATATTTTCACAAGAAAACCCCATATGATGGGCCAATGCCTGCGCTCCGGAACAGATCACATCCTGAGTGGTCTGATCAAACTCGTTGACAATAACATATATGTCCCCCAGGCGTGGACCGGCTTGAATGGTAAACGTACCCGCTGCGGAGCGATGTGTGACCGTTTGATACCCATGAATGCGACCTGGAAGATACTCGCATAAATGTCGTTTCATGGTCTCATCGAAATCATCTTTGGCCAAAAGATAGACAGCGATTTCATTACCGGCGTGTTCGGGTTGGACTGTAATCTGTAATTCTTCCCCCACATAAAGATTTGTTTTAGACAAACCAATGGTTGCAGCGTTAATCTGACCATTCAAAAACAAAGAAACGGCAAAGAAACACCATCCAAATAAAAATCCTATTCTCATAACCAGAGTCTCGTTTTCACATTTAAAATGATTGAATTTGTACAGCATAAAACCCCGATTTTGGAATATTGTCTTGAGAATAATTCATTCCCTTGACAAATGCGGTGGTGCTGCCGGAAGAGCCATACGGCACTATTCGACCTCGCAGGTAAAGGACGGTTGGAGAGTGTGTCAGAACACATAGCCTGGACAAACTGGTCGTGTGCTCCACATTACGAATTTCATCCCATGCCGTGGAACCGGCGCCGTAAACAAGGGGGGTATCCACCGTCCCATCATAGATCTGTAACTCGACACCCGCCCCACCTGTTGTATTGGACTTTGTAACGCTAAAAGCAGCCTGTGCATAAACAAACCATGCCCCTCCCGCGGGTAGCGTCAGGGAGCCCAAATTTGTCCAATCCAGACTCAAGTCGATTTGCGTCTCACTTACCCAGTCTTCCACATACGACAGATCCACTGAAATCGAACGGGGCTCACTGCCATTATAATCCTCAAGCTGAATACCGGAACCGGCACTTAACACAGAGTGAGTATGACTGTTCTCTATGGTTGTCCAGCCAATGTTTCCCTGGTCATCCACCATAACAGGAAGCAAACCGGCGGAGGCCCCCCCGGATATTTGCAGGATATCTGTTTTAATGGTCCCGTTCACCTGCAGAGGAGTATCCGGAAGCTGATCGCCCAGACCAATTCCAACGTTTCCTTCCCGGGTGACCGTGAGTACAGGTATTCCCTCTGAATTTTTAACCCTGAACTGTGCCATACAGGGCTGGGTAAATATCATTACAAACACACAAAACGACTTCCACATGGGGAATCCTCCGGAATCTTTCGCAACAAAAATCAAACATCTGTCTATTGCACGGGTGTCCGGTCGAACGACCGGACACCCGTGTGTCTATTGTTAACAATTTCACGATAATCCAAAGCATGAAAAAAATCAGTTGCAAAAATAGCACCAAAACCGG
>CAYPUH010000382.1:0-3850 GCA_964413725.1 uncultured Cytophagia bacterium | reverse complement strand
GTACACTCTTGACGCTCCGGATCACATAAAACTGACGGTTTACGACGTTTTGGGCAAGGAGATTGTATCTCTTGTGAACACCTTTCAAACGTCAGGCAAGCACACGGTGCACTTTGATGCCGGTGAGTTGTCGAGTGGGACTTTTTTCTACACGCTGAGCAATGGAACGATCACTCGAACAAGACAGATGATCTTTTTAAAATAAAAGGGGGCTGTTGTATCCCTCATTGGATCTCAACTGAGGAGAGAACCTCATTCATGACGTTCTTCCGAGTTGAGTGATCTCGTTCAATCAACGAAAGGAGAATCCGATGACGAAGAAGACAATTTGGTGTATTTCTCTGGTGCTGGTAACCGTCGTTGCCATGATGTCATGTGGGTCCAAAGAGACCCCGGAAGCAATGAATGCTGATCCGTCGCAGGAGACGGTGACATCTGAAACGCCTGAATCAGGTGATTTTTGGGCGGATATCCCTGTCTATAAACGGGCCAGCCGGGTGGAAGAAATCAACATAACCATCCCCCAGGCACAACAACCGAGGGATTTTGATCGGCTGGAGTGGCGATATTTCAAAACCGGTGACACTGTCGAGTCTGTTGCCTTGTTTTATAAAACGGCAATGCCTCAAAACGGATGGCAGAGGATTATGTGGATGGATCTGCCGGAAGACGCCTCTTTTGGAACGTGGAGAAAACGGGATGGGGACATCGTCTCGTTTACCTCGGTTGCACGGGATAGAGAGGAACACACGGCCATAACCATTTGGCGAGGTGAAAAATAGAGGTGAATCAGAAATGAGCGTGAAGATCCATTCAGCATTGCCATTCAAACATCCTATAAAAATTCTTTCAATCCTTTTGGCGCCTCTTTTTCTGTTTTGCACGCCTCTGATCAACAAGCTCGCCTTTTTCCCGAACAGCGTCCCTGCCGACGAGACCCTGTCCCTTCCCAAAGGCTGTGAAACGATCGTGGTGACCACATCGGATGGAGAAAAATTGCATTGTTTGTGGGTCGAGTCCCAACCGGCAGCGGGAGTCATTATCTATTTTCATGGTAATGCGGGCAACATCTATGGTCGGATCCCCGGTCTCGTGAAATTATCGGAATTCGGCTGGAGTGTGCTGGGTGTGAGTTATCGCGGCTATGGCAAGAGTACAGGATCGCCCTCGGAAAAAGGAATTTATAAAGATGCACAGGCAGCAGTCTCTTTTGTACAGACCCGTCTGGGCATTCCTCCTCATCGGATCGTACTCTGTGGCCGTTCGATTGGTAGTGCTGCTGCCATCGATGTCTGTCAATCCAACACACCTGCAGGACTCATATTAATCACTCCGCTGACCTCGGGAAAAGAGATGGCCAAAAAAATGGGACTCGGAGCACTGTCCGGTCTGGCCGGGGGGGCGTTCAATAATATGGCTAAATTGGATACCATCGAGTCTCCTCTTTTGATTGTTCATGGAACGGACGATACCATCGTGCCGTTTTACATGGGGAAGCAACTGTATGACGCGTATGCTGGACCCAAGACATTTGTCCGGATACAAAATGGAGATCACAATTCATTGGAACATATCGATCCCGAAAAATATTGGGGAGCCATTCAGACTTTTCTTCAAACCAAACGTCATCCCGAATCGAACATGGGGTGTCGGTAGGAGATTCTTCCTATGCTCGACGGTTAATATCTCTTAAAAGAAGAGGATATCAAGCCCAGAACAGGAATAAACGCTGAAAGGATCGTCTATGCAGATATTGATCACCGGAACCAGTTCAGGAATCGGACAGGGACTGGCGACCGAATATGCGAACCGGGGTGATGTCGTGTTCGGTATCAGCCGACGACCGGCACAGGATCTTTTACAGTATGAGACCTATCGCCATCTGCAGCTGGATCTGACCGAATACAAAGAGGTAAACCGGCTCGTACCGGAATACATCGGCGGACTGGAGCGACTGGATCTGGTCATTCTCAATGCAGGTGTATTGGGACCCATCGCCTGGATGAGTGAGCTGGATGTGGAGGAGATGAAACAGGTGATGGAGGTTAATGTGTGGGCGAATAAAGTCCTTCTCGATCTGTTGTTCCGGTACGTCGGCGAGATCAGGCAGGTCGTGGGTATGTCGACAAAAGCCTCGCTGCACAGCTCTCCGGGATGGGGGGCGTATTCGGTCTCCAAAGCCGGTCTGAATATGCTGATGAATGTCTATGCCAACGAGTATCCGGACACGCAATTTAACGCCTTTGCTCCGGGGCTGGTGGACAGCGAGATCCAGGAGACGATCTGGCATATCCGCGAAACCGACAAATATCCGACTATTCAACGACTCCAGGATGCCCGCCATACAGAGGCCATGCCTGAACCCGGTGAGGCGGCACCGATGCTTATCGACGGTATGAAAAAAACCCTCGACTATGATAGCGGCACCTTTGTCGATGTCAGGGAAATATAGCTTTTATGCCTGTACCACAGTTTTTGTCGCGATTTTAAAAAATGCCGTTTTCTGCTTGTGTACTTGCAATATTTTCAGTACTATAAAATAGATGATCCCTGGAACGTCGCAAAAACCTGATCGAGGAGTTGTGCGGTCATCTTTGGTGTGTGTTCCAATATCGATGCGAGTTCAAATCCAACCCACCCAAAAAGGAGGCTTTAAAATGGAATTTGAAGGGTACTGCGTAAAGTGTCGTAAGAAACAAAAGGTTGAGAATGGCACCATTGAGCAGACAGCAAAGGGTCGTCGAATGGCAAAGGGCACCTGTCCAGAGTGTGGTACAAAAGTGACTCGTTTCTTGTCCAACAAGGATGCAGATGATATGAGTAAATAGGGAGGAACGAATAGGGTGTCACCCGTCCCGGCGCCTCAAAACGGTTTCCCGAATCCAGGCAAAGATGTTTATGTCCGACAACATTACGACGACTCGGAACGTCGGTCGGGTGATGCTCAGCGTGGGTAACGTCACCAAAGGTTTTTGTCCGCCGCAAAGGCACTGCAATACGTCTCACCCAGTCAGTATCAAACCCCTTTTGGTTATGACCCCCTTTTGTGCAAAATTTGGCTATGATTTGAAATCGGCTCTTTAATCTTTGCGCTTTTATCCGGATTGTATTATCTTTGGATTTTATCTCTGACATTTCTGAATTTCCTCTCTTTTGTTACAGATCGATTGTTTTACATAATCGAATGTATACGAGAGAATACCATTAAAATCTTGACAACCCAGTCTCCAATAAACGGATTTTTTTTATGGAACAGACAGGCAGTCTCGTCACTCATCCCTATGCTCTACTTGCGATCATGATGCTCACACCGGTGGTCTTTATTGGTTTGGAAAAAAAGACAGGTTGGAGGGTGTTCGACTATCTTCCGCCGATCATTTGGATTTTCGTGGCGCCTATCATCATGAGCAGTTTGGACGTTATCCCCACAACTTCACCTGTCTATACGAATTTCAAAGCCTTTGCCGTTCCCATGTTTATCATTCTGATGCTTTTGGATGTGGATCTGAGGGGGACAATGAGAATCGCCTTAAAGAGCGTGGGTGTGGTGGTCCTGGGTGCGGTAGGCGTGGTGATCGGGGGAATGGTTGCCTTTTTCATGCTCAAAAATCACCTGGGTCCTGAAGCGTGGCGCGGATTCGGTGCCCTGGTGGGAAGCTGGATCGGTGGAACGGGCAATATGGCCGCGGTAGCTGAAGCGGTCTCTACCCCGCCGACCTTGATGGGGATTGTGGTCTTGGCTGATACGTTTATCTTTATTCTCTATTTTCCTCTTTTGTTTGCCTCGCAAAAATGGAGCACACCCTTTGCCCGGTTAGCCCGGGTGTCGTCAGAGCAAGCAAAAAGAAGG
>CAYPUH010000381.1:0-3860 GCA_964413725.1 uncultured Cytophagia bacterium | reverse complement strand
AAACCGGGCCAGAAACGGAGTCGTGGGTTCATGGTGAGTCCTTTCTGAACATAATCATCTTCAGGTATTGGTGAAATATGATCCCGAGAGGTATTGGTCCTTTGTTTTGTTGCCGGACTAGAGTTTTCGCACCGAAAGGTTCCTGATCTGGGCGATCACATGGCTGCCAATGGCGCGAAATCCGATTTTACCGGCACGGGGTATCGGGGTCGGGATTTCGTTTCGATCGCGAAACCCGCCAACCTGTTCACCATCGATGGCCAACTGAAGCAGGTCATACGCCTTGACGAGTGTCACATGATACCAGGTATTCGGGATTTTACAGGGATCGGGTTGTTGCGCCATCAGAAAGATTCCCGGATTGCGACGCCAGTTGCTGACACCGGTATGGGTGCCATCGTCATCATAGCGGCTCAGGCTGAGATGATAGCTTTGCAAGCGGGGATTGAGAATATAATCATCAAAGACTCCCTGGCGCTCGGGCAGCTCTGTAATCATATCCTCACCTTGACGACCCTGGGACGCGATAAAGGTGATGAGAAGACCATTGGTGGTCAGGACCTGAAAATCATATTCAATGACGATGGAATCGGGCAGATCGGGTTTCAAAAAGGCCATACATCCGGCACCGCCCTGTTCGGACCCCACACAGTTGAGTTGCATCACATGAGGTTCCGGCTGAGACAGATGCCCCCGGCCTTCATGGTGCCATGCCTGCAGATTTTCAAAGTTATCCTGATAAAGCAACGTTCCGTCGGCTTTTAACAGTTCCGGAATGTTTGGATCTCCCCACCGGTAGTCCGGACCGGCACTGTCCCGTAAGGCAACGAGCTCATCGACCGGAGTGAGTTGTGCTTCGTGCTGTTCACATCCCAGGCTGACAAGTAAAACTCCAACCACGATCAAAATCGGAGCCAGAAATCGCATTCTCTCCTCCTTTAAGATTAGGGTTTACGGGGTGCCCCCCTGGAATCGGGGGATGTCAAGGGCATGGCCGCTTCCATCGGCGTGGTATGCCAGTGTATATGGTGCAGATGGGCGTTGATTCCCCGGGCTTTGAACGCCTTGATCAATTCCAGGCGACAGGTTAGTTTTAGAGACCAGGCATCGCTGGGAGTGTCCGCCCAGGCCACCAGCCAGCATTTTATAGCCGCCTCGGCCATCTCTATCACCCAGAATTCAGGGGGTTCGACGTTGCTGAAAAATTCGTTTCGTTGTGCTATGTCAATGGCAATCTCGCGGACGGTTTCGATATCGGAGTGATAATCGATCCAGAACTCGACCCGGGCCCACTGCGTACTGTCCCGTAACGAGTAGTGGAGAAAATCCTTGTTCAACATCCGGCTGTTCGGCACGATATATCGCCGCCAGTCCCAGAGTTTGACGATGGTGTGTGTGAGGGTAATATCCTCGATCGTCCCATATTCCCCGTCCATGAGCAGGGTGTCGCCGGTGCGGAGGTTTTTTGAAAAGGAAATCACGATACCGGAGACAAAATTTTCCACAAAGGGCTTTGCTGCGATACCGATAAGCACGGCAAAAATGGTTATCATCATTGAAATCAATGCTTTGGGGGCGGCTCCGAGAAAGGGGTAGATCAATAACGCGACCCAGATCAATGTGATCAGGATATATAATAGCCGCCGTATAATCGTGAATCGTTCCGAGATGCTTGCCAGGGCTGTTCGGCGGGCGGACCGCGTTGGATTGGGAAGAGGGGATTCCGTGGAGACGGCCAGGAATTCCCTCTTTTTTTTGAGATGTTTTTCCCGTTCGGACTCGATTTTTTGCAAATGTCTGCTGATCCACCACAACAGCAGCACACCGATAACCGTAACGGAGGAAAGATAGAGGATTAGGGTATGTTGATCCATGATGAGGGTCGTTGGATGATTTGGAGGTCCTGATTATGCCCCAGTATCCAGTCAATCAAGGGTGATGATATCATAACAAAAAGGCGTCAATGATGCAACCTTTTTTAGAGACATCTCTCTCGGCAAGTGTTTGTTTCGGACGGCTCCCGGGCAGGTGTGGTATTCTCCCGAAGGCGGAACCTGCCTGTGAACCGGCAGGGGTGTCAGGATTTCGTTTTTTTCCCCCCGTTGCTCTTTGCTTTGGTCACAGATCCGGGTGCATGAGAATGGGGAGGAGGGGGTACATGCACTTTGTTCTCGACCAGGATCAACAATGTGTCTCCGTTCTGAGGGGTGGGAGCGCCACTTTCATTGGTCATGACGGAAAGTGTTCCTCCCTGGCGTATCATAAACAGATCGGTGGTTTCCTGGTCGTCGGTGAGTTCCCGGACATTATTGAGGGTAACGGTATCGTTTAACTCAAAAGCCTGGATCTGATCTCCTTTTTCAAACCGTTCGCAAAGTGTAAGATAGGTCATTTCGTTGGAAAACAGTGTGTGTCCGCGCAGATGTTTGGGCAGACTTTCGGATTCCCGTGCTGACTTTTCCTGGCGTGTGGCCAGTTGATAGATTTCGGTGCTGTCAAAGATTTCCGAGAAATGAAGCGCTGCCAGAGAGTTGACCTCATCGTTGGGTGTGAGAATAAGAACGCGTCCGATTCCTCCTAAATTCAGCCGGTCCAGTGTCTGTTCGAGAAGCGCGTTGGCCTGTTCGGCTCTCAATCCTTTTTGACGTGCCTGGATGATGTTTTTGGTATTTGAATCGATCATCAGGACGTCGAATTTGAAGGCACTGAGGGTTTTGGCGATGGTCTGGGCCCATGGGTGGGCTCCGATGAACAGTACGCCCTGCGGGTTGGGCTGGGCCAGACCCAACCACCGTGCGATGGGGGTGATGCCCAGACTGTATACCGTTACGGTCCCGATAATGACCAAAAAGATCAGCGGGACCATACCGGATGCGTCCTGAGGATAGAATGTTGCCAATCTGAAACTGAACAGTGCGGTCACAGAAGCGGCAACAATCCCTCTTGGCGCCAGCATGGAGAGGAAAACCTGTTCTTTCCAGCTACAGCGGGTACCGAGTGAAGATATGAGGACTGCCAGGGGACGAATGACCAGAATCAAGGCCAGCAGGAACCATAGACTGTTCCAGTTGATATAATCAAAATCGGTCAGCTTGATGCGGGCACTCAGCAATATGAACAAAGCGCCGATGATCAGAACGCGCAAATCTTCCTTGAATTCGATAATTCTCTGGATCGCGACCGTTCTTTGATTGGCCAGGGCGATACCCATGAGTGTGGTGGTAAGCAGTCCGGATTCATGTTGAAAATAGTTGGACAAGGCATAGCAGCCAACCACGACCATCAACGCCACCGAGTTTTGCAGATAGTCGGGTAAAAGACGTTTGTGCAGCAGAAGAATTAGCATGACCGTACCAAAAAAGCTTACCCCCAGGCTGATAAAGAAGACGTGTAAAAGACCCTGAGCCACAGGTGCGATGACCTGTGTCATGGGCATGGGCACACCCGGGGTCACGGTTTCCTGTACCAGAATAATGCCTTCAAGCATGAGGACCGCGAGTATGGCTCCGATGGGATCGTTCATGATCCCTTCCCATTTGGCGATGGTTCCGACGCGACCGGTGGGTCGGATATGCCGCAGAAGCGGGATAATCACGGTGGGACCGGTGACCACCAGGATGGATCCGAGGATCAGAGAGACACTGAGTCTGAAATCCAAAAGCATATAGGCGGCCACAGTGGTTAAGGCCCATGTCACCAGCACACCGATGGAGATGAGATTGCGCACCACTCGTCCCACCTCTTTGAGTTCATCGAGGCGTAATGACAATCCACCCTCAAACAGAATGACACCAACAGAGATAGATACGATGGGAAACAAGAGATCACCCAGGAGTGCGTCTGGATCCAGAAAACCGGTC
>CAYPUH010000380.1:0-3861 GCA_964413725.1 uncultured Cytophagia bacterium | reverse complement strand
ATGCAACTCTTGCACATGCATGCTTGATTTACGGTATTGAATGTCCTATCACTTTATTACAACGTTAACGTGTCGGTGTCATGCCCTCATGCGAGTTTGTTGAATTCAACATCGGATCGCTTTGCAACTTTTTCGGGGATACTTGAGCACTTTGACTGTCTTGGGGGGAGACCCAAAGAATGAGGGCAAGAGCGCCGGATTTTACCGGCTCTCTGAGCTGGCTGTGGCAGCTGTTGCAGCCAGCTTTTTTTGTTTCTGGTGAATAACGGGATCAACACGGGTGTTTGTCTTGTAAAAGGAATACAATGTTGGATGCAATTGCTTCATCTGATCTGTCCGGGAGAGAGTTATGAAACATCTATTGTGTATCTTTGTGTTGACATTGGCAGTCTTTTTTTGCGGTTGTCAATACGATTCGTCGGAATTGTTTGTGTCCCGGTACCAGGAACCCGTCACGGACGCATTGAAACGCGGTGAAAAAATTCGTACCCAGAAAGAAAATCAGCTCTATTTGCGAGAAACAAAAGAGTTGTTTAAAGAGATGAAAGCGGATTTTAATAAGGATATGCAATCCAGTGCGTTACAGCTTTATGCACGTCTGGCCTATCGGGTAGAATCCTATCTTGAAGCTGCGAGGGTGTATGAAACATTGGCAAACCGTGCCGATTCCGGAAAAGCCGATACGCTGCGCATTCGTGCTGCCAGTGCCTATGTCTTCGGAAATCGTCCCTTTGAGGCTCAACCACTCCTCCTCTCCAGTCTGGATCATCCCGGCCTGGAGGTTGACAAGGATTATCTGAGTAAGCTTGTGGGAGAAGAGCTGTATCGGGAACAGGGACGGGATGCAGCTGTGAGCTTTTTAACCCAAGCCAGAGAAAAATTATCGGGTCAAACCATTCGAATAGACTCACGGCTGCGATCCTTCCGCTTGGTGGGAGAGCCGGCCCCGGACCTGGACAAGGTATCCACATGGATTAATGGTAAAACCCTCTCCAACTCTGGGAAAAACAGTCCTGCCGTGATAGAGTTTTGGGCACCATGGTGTGGCACGTGTCAGGATGCACTGCCAAAGGTAAAGGCCCTGTACAAGGACTATAAGGCCACTGGTGTTCGGGTGGTGGCCCTGACCCGTCTCTATGGGTCCTATCGCGATGACCAGATTCAGGTGGGAGCTGTACCTCCCTCCCGAGAGCGTCAACATATCAGGGAATTTGCGGACCGACACGACATCGAATATACCGTTGGAATTACGGATAGCAAAGAGCTTTATCAAGCCTATGGTGTCTCCAGCATACCCACGTTTTACCTCATCGATGGTAACGGCATCGTGGACGATGTCTGGTTCGGAAGCAGAGACGAGATCTTTCGACAAATCCGTCTTCGCCTCAATGATATGTTAGAGAGAAATATCGGATCTTTGTCATCCACAGGTTCATCACGTTCGTAAGCTGGCTTTGATGCGCAACGGATTGATAAAGAGGTCCAGAGCGTCCAGAATGTTCGGAACGACGATATCGGCGGCAATCAGGGCATCTACTGCGGCTCCCTCGGTTTGTACCACCGCTATTCCCAGCGCCGATTTTTTTAACATCAGGCGGTCGTTACGACCATTGCCAATGGTGGCGGTGCGCTCGGCGCCCAGACGATGAACATATTGCCACTTGCGTTGATCCTGAGTTCCGGGAGCCATGATTCGGAGTTCACACAAGACCGAATTCAACTCTCGTTCCACAATACCAAACGTGTCGGCTGTTACCACATGGATCCGAAGTTGGGAGGCCAGCCGGTTGAGACGGTCTTCCACACCCTCGATCAATTTGCCATCAAGGGCCAGTGTGCCGTTATAGTCCAGAACCAGGTTTTCGATCTGAAACGACCTGTCTTCCGGAATGTCAATATGAATCATATCAATCCTCGCCTACTAGAGGTTCCCATTCTGCAAAGGCTTCGATTTGCACGATAACCTGTGGATCACTTTGATACCGGTGATTATAGTTATAATTCCAGCCAAGATAGTCGGAATCCCCACCTCCCTGGGTTGTGATGAGTGCACGATTTGATAATCCTCCAATCGCCAGCGCCCGTTTCCGTGGACTTTTCTTGTCACCGGCTTGCGGATCGATGGGGATCCAACCATAATGTGGCAGATAAACCTCGGGCCAGCGATGAAATACCTCGTCCAGACTGGCATCATCCCCTCTCACCATGATGGCCCCGACGTATCGGGCCGGTAATCCTGCTGCCCGACACAGGGCGATGAAGCTAAAGGTATATTCCGAGCAGGACCCCGTACCCCGATGCAGAACCAGAGGAGCCGCATTCCATCCTCCGACCATCTTATATTCGAGTGTATTTCGAACCGCATCAAACAACCGACGTGCGATCCAGTAGGGGTTGGTTTCATCGCCGACCCACTCTTTGGCCCGGGACTGTAGCCATGGGTCGCCCAGCTGATATTTTGAACCATCCTGTGTGTATTGACGGCGAATGTCTGCTGGAATATCCTCCAGGGTGCCGCATTTATCAGGATAGATATAATACTGGATATCATAAAGCGTCACATCCATTTCCAGTACCGACTCTATCGATTCACCCCCGCCAATGGAGGAATAGTCAAAATGTGCCAGCCGTTGGTTCCACCTGTCCTGACGGAGTGTATACCGGTCCGGTGAGAGTGTTTCGGAATGAATTTTCTGATGAGGTCGATCTTCTGGCAAGGCCAGTACGGTCTCCAAATGGATCAAATCTCCCTTACCATACGCTCTCGCCTGATGTATCAAGGTCACTTTTGTGTCCCTGGCATTATCCACAGAAAACAGTTGATCATCCTGACGTACCAGTCTGTAGATGGCGTCCGATTCATAATCCACATTCCACAATGTGGAGCCATCCCAGGCGAGTCCCCGGGGATAGGGAGCAGGGGAGTCGATGACGATTATAACCTCCCCATTGGCGGGATCGATCATATAGAGCTCATCCTGGGTTCGGTCCGAGCACCAGAGATACTGTCCATCAAAGGTCAATCCCTGTGGACTTGAAGCAGGAGCCTGGAAACGCTCTACAGCTGTACCGTCGTCCAGATCCAGTTTGCTGATCATATTCGAACGCTCGTCACAGACCCATAGCGTGTTTCCGTCCCATGCCAATCCTGATGGCGATGAATCCGGTGCATCCAGTGACCGGAGGATGGCCCCGGTTTTGGGATCGATTTTAAACAGTTTTGATTGCTTGCGATCTGCGTTCCAGAGAGCTTTACCGTCCCAGGTCAGTCCGGTCGGCCAAAATCCCGGTGATGCCAGGCTGGCGATTACGGTCCCACTTTGGGGATCGAGTTGATAAAGGGAATCTGTGCGGTAATCTGCCGTCCATAGCATTTTGCCATCAAAGGCGAGCCCGGTGCAAAACCTTCCCGGTGCGTTGTGTTGCGTGAGGACGTCGCCGGGAGCTGCATATACGCCGGAAACCCCAAAAAACACTACAAAGAGGATAAGGAACCCAATCGGTCTTTTCATATATCAATCTCCCGTTTGTATCATTTATTTGTGTCAATACCCTTGCCTGATCTGTCAGACCCGATCTCCGTCCCAATGCCAGAACGCGCTCTGTGGATTAAGATCTGGATTTTGCTTGCAAAACTGGTCCGGTTCATTAAATTACATTGCAAAAGAGCGATACGCTCAGGGCTTTCGATATACTGCCAAAGTGGAACACCATAAAAGGTATCTGTAATTTAAAAAAAGTGTTGCAAAGTAAAAGGATTTTCACAGCGGTCTTTAACAAGCCGTTTTTTACAGCCGAGACGGTGATGCCAGGTCATTAACATGATGCTGATGAGCAATTTATGGAATAACCGCCCCGTAG
>CAYPUH010000379.1:2424-3865 GCA_964413725.1 uncultured Cytophagia bacterium | reverse complement strand
ATACTCCATGGCGATAAATGTCTGTCCGTCATCCTCACCGACCTCATAGACGGTGATGATGTTGGGGTGGTTCAGGGCGGCAGCAGCTCTGGCTTCCCGCCGGAACCGCTCCGTGGCCACGGGATCGGCGGTGGAGGGTACGGACAAAAACTTGAGAGCCACCCGGCGGTCCAGCACCGTATCCTCTGCCAGATAGATGGTTCCCATGCCCCCGGAACCGATCTGTTGCAGGATTTTGAAATGAGATGTCGTATCGCCGCTCATGGCCTGCGCCCCCGTCAAAGACAATTGGATCTTTTCTATAGTTAACGGAAAAATTGCTATCAGCGCAAGTTTTTTAACAAAAATATCATTACATACATTTTATCCTTGGTTTCATAATTTATATTTACTAATATTACTAAAGGGATATACAGCATCTTTGGCTCCATCCGTTCTTTTTTTGCCTTCTTTGTTCAGCAATCAGACCGCATACATCTGCAGGGGATGTCCGGTGGGTCAACCGGATACCCGTGAATGACGTCATTGATAACGTCTGACTCGAAGCGATACCACATGAGCACTCACTCCGGACTCCGATCACATAGAACCTGGTGGCGGATAACCCGCCTGACCATGGCATTCGCTTGACACTCTAACCAAATCGCCAATACTATAGAAATGGGATTTCGATGAATCGATATTGCCGTCTCTTTGTGCTGATTTTGCTGATTCATGCGGGTTGCTATGCGCAGATGGAGGATGTGCAGCGAGTCAAATCCCTTTTGTTGAACTCTCAACCGGATTCGGCACATCGGGTGGCACAAAATCGATTCTCTGAACTCAATGATTCACATGTATGGGGGATGCTCGCGGATCTCTTTCTGCAGCATCAACAATACCGTGCTGCCGGGTATTGGCTGCAAAAACTCTATTCCGCCTCTCCCTCTCCTGCCTTGAAACAAGCCCTTTACACGATTTATTTTAATCAGGGCCTTGAACTCCTTTTAGAGTCAAAGCCCTTGCCGGCCCTTGATTGTTTTGAACGCGCCCGGCATCTCGACTCCCTTCATGCGGATCTCTATCATGCCCGGGCCAATGCCTGGCAGATGGTTCATCAACCGGATAAAGCTATTGAATCGCTAGACGCTGGTATCATCCATTTCCCCCGAAATGATTCTTTGCATCTGCATAAAATTTCGTTACTGACACAAACTGAAACATGGCGGGAGCTCAAATCCGCTTTGGTCGATTATCTTTCGTTTTCAGATGACCTCGATTATCAATTATTGCTTGTCAATGTGTTGGTCAGACTGAATGAACCGTTCGAGGCTCTGGAAACTCTGGAAGATCTGTATGCAAAGCACCCCGTCGAAAAGGTTCGGTCACCGTTGATCCGGTTTTATCGATCGGTGGGAAAAGACGATGCCGCTCTCAAGGTACTCGCCGACTGGAAAGAGAG
>CAYPUH010000379.1:2080-2414 GCA_964413725.1 uncultured Cytophagia bacterium | reverse complement strand
CCTGTTACAAATTGATCGACCCGATTCTTCACTCGCCATCAGTAAACGTGTATTGAAGCGCTGGCCACAGGACCCTCTTTTTCTTGAATGGGGGGTTCAGAGTGCCATCGCCGCAAAAGAACCCCATGTCGCTCTTCAATGGGCTCAACGGTGGACCCGTGTCGATAGCGTCAATGACAGTGCCTGGCTGGCGCTTGCCGATCTGCTTCAGGACTCTGATCCGCACGAGGCGCTTGTGTATTACCGCCGGGCGCGTCATCATCCTGTAGCAGTCTATCGGTTGGCAACCCTTGAGGACAGTCTGGGTTTTTCTCCGCCATCAGCCCTGCAACAG
>CAYPUH010000379.1:0-2070 GCA_964413725.1 uncultured Cytophagia bacterium | reverse complement strand
GCGATACCCCCATTCCCCCTTGCTTTTAAAATGTTTGATCGCCGAGAATGAAAAAATAAACAACCTGGATGCCAATGTGTCCGCTTTTCGCGATTATTTTTCCGTGCGTCCGGAGGATGTTTCCATGCAGATCAAATATGCCGACCTGTTGCTGCAAGAAGGAGAGACTGAAAGAGCATATCATATCTATCGTGCTTGCATAGAGCACGACCGGGAGAACGCGGGTCTGCAACTGAAATGTATTGCGACAGCTGGGCAGTTGCATGACTTGCCGGCCTTGGCGGCGCGTTGGCAAAGGATAGTAGACCACCATCCTGATCCCGAAACCAAAACGTTGCGTCGCTCCCTGATCAGTATATGGAACCAATTGGGAAGAAATGACAAGGTGCTTTCCCTGTTGGAAACACAATAATACCCACATACCAGAGGGGTTGGGTATGAATCTGAAGACGAGGTTGCGTCGTCTCTGTTCAACGAGCATGCTATATCCGGGGTTGATACTGGTATTGAGCGGGGGGCCTGCCGTTGCCGAGGGGTGGACACACTATCTGACCGATTATGTCAAATTGCAGGGGCAGGCGCGGGGCATGACAGAGTATTATCATGTACAGGGCGCCGAACGCCGTCGGCCTGCGTCCACAAATCGCCTGTATATCTCGCCTACGCTCAACTTTACCCGATATTTCTCTATCGGAGTCGACCTCATGCTCTCGGATGAAGGGTCTTCGGCGCGTCAGGATATGAATATCATGGGGTTGCATCCGTCCTGGAAGTGGGGCCGGGCACATATCGGTGATTTTTCTGTTCCCTTTTCCCGTTACACCTTTCAGGGTGTCAATGTGCGGGGTGCAGGTGTCGAGCTCTTTCCGGGGTGGCTGCGGTTTGCCGCAGGAGGCGGGCAATCCCGACGGGCTGTAAAAGGCAATATCCTGCAACAGAGCTTCGATCAATATCTCTATACCTCCCGTGTGGGATATCAGTTTAAAAACGGATCCTTTGTCGATGTCATCGTGCTTAAAGCCCGGGATGATGCGGAGAGTCTGCGTCAGCCCGAATTAGAGTTGTATGACGAGGTCATTGTCGATACTCTGGAAACCGAACTCGATACGCTTTGGATCGAGCCCCCGTATAACCCCTATGCCAAAACGCCGGAAGATAACTTTCTCGTTGGCATTGCCGGTACGATGCAGTTTCTGGATAAACGCCTGCGACTCGATTTCGAAGGCACTGGCAGTGCCTTTACCCAAAACCTCTGGGCCGAGGCTGTATCCATGGACAGCCTGGAACTACCCGGACCGGTCCGGTCACTGTTGAATTCTGTATTTCAACCCCGCCAGGGCTCTCATGTTGATTATGCGATGCGAGCCGAATGTTCCTATCGCCTGAATTCGATGCAGTTTCGCGCCGGTTACGGCTATATCGGTCCGGGATACCAATCTCTGGGGACCCCCTCGACGGTCAATGATCGTCAGGAACTGTTGCTCGATACACGGTTTAAAATCGGGTCCAACCGGTTTTCTTTCAATTTTATTCGGTTATCCGATAATCTGCTGGACCAAAAGCAAGTCACGAATATTCGCAATCAATTCAGGGCCGGAGTGAATCGTCATTCGCAACGCTATCGGTCTTCCTATCAGATCAATGTTCTTTTGATGAACAGCGATGCAGTTGTTGATTCCCTTTTATGGGATTATAGCAATCTCGTGTTCAATACCAACCAATCCCTGGTCTTTGACCGTTCAGCGCTTTTTCGTCAACTCGGTGTCCGGTATACCTATCAACAATCGGATAAAAATCTCTATCGGCACTCAACCCGATCCCATTACCACACTCTGAATATGACGCTGCAGATGAATCTGAAAGATGTATCGTTGAACGGCTCGGCCGGACTGTCGTTTCGTAAGAGTCCCAATCAGGGAGTGTATACCACGCAGGTGTATACAATTCGTCTCTCACATCACGGGTTTGATAACCGCCTGGCCAACTCGTTGTTTACGACATCTTCCATGGTCCGCGACACTCGTGTCCTTCGCACGGGTCTCGCCTCGTCCTATCGGTTGTCATCGCAAA
>CAYPUH010000378.1:0-3926 GCA_964413725.1 uncultured Cytophagia bacterium | reverse complement strand
GGAATTCGAATGGATCAAAAAAAATTAAACGCAGAGGGCGCCGAGACCGCAGAGGCAAAGACGCCAGAAAGAATGGATATCTAAAACGAAATATTATATGCATGTGCAAGGTTTGTACAGATCCCGTTATAAAGGCTGTACTCTTGCACAGACAAAAAAAATCCCTTTTCTCCCGTGGTATGGGGAGAAAAGGGATAGAACCATTATCGTGCAACACCATGAACACCTAGCCGTTCCCACGGTCAGATGTTTTCACGTTTTTATGTCATTTCGAATCGCGCAGTGTGATGAGCGTGTCGAACAGCTGCTTTTCGCTCTCCAGTTTTTCCTGGTTGCCATAGACGCAATAGATCTGTTGGTCGATAATGTCCGAGACCATCCCCGCCATGTCCTGCAGGTCGGTTGGCGTGGTGTTGAGAACAGCGGTGCGGTCGGTTTGCAGATCCTCCCGGGAGACAGTCTCGAAATGATAGCGCACAGCCCGGCGGCCTTTTTGCGACGGGGTCAGCGGCCGGTCCATGTTGGCGATGGTGCCGATGATAAAGCGGGTCATCTCGTCTTCAGTGGCCTCGAACGAGGTCAAAAAGTCGGTGGTCTTTTTGTAATTTTCCAGCGTCTCGGACAGATTGGGATCGCGGTAGGAGAGAAAGAGAAACTGACCGTTGGGAGAGATGTCGGTGAATCCGCCATAGGCGCCGCCCAGCACTCGCAGCTGTGTCTGCAGGTAATCGCGTGACAATACTTGATCCAGTACCCGCAGTTTGCCACTCCACTCGTATCCCAGTGTTTTGAAATTATACCCCTGAACCACATATTGCACCTTGGATGACGTCATCATGCCTTCGTTTCGCGGCACGACGGTCCAGTGGTTATCCGCTGCTGTACTTTTTTCGGCGCGGAGAGTCTCTGCCAGCAGGGGCAGGTGGCTCTGAACGGTGGAATAGTTGTTTTCGTCACAGGTCACGGCCACGATCAGGTTGTTCCTGTTGAACAGCAATTCGGCGGTGCGGGTCAGATTGTCCATGATATCCTGTTTCCGGGTGTCAAAGGAATCCACCAGGGCGGTGACAAAACGGTAATAATCGAGTCCTCTGGTTTTTTCCGTGAACAGTCCCTGCCTGGAAAAGTAAGACCGGGCGCGGGTGACGGCCACGGGAAATCCGTTGCTTTTTACCCGGGCGTCCAGCTGTGCCTGATGCCGGGTCAGGACATCCTTCAGCCGTTCCGGATCCTCAAACCGGGACCGGGTGAGGATCTCATCGGTCAGCTGCAGCAGCTTTTCCACCCTGGGCGCCATGGCTTTGCCGCTGACCGAAAATATGGGCAGCAGTTGTGAATCGTCCCGCTCTTTGAGAAAGGAGGTGACCGAGGTGTTGAATCCACCGGTGTGGATGTTCAGGGCGTTGTCCAGGTCGCCATAGCTATAGCGTTCGGTGTTGAGCAGGCTCAGGCATTCGGCCAGCAGTCCGGCATAGGGCAGCAACTCTTCGGGCAGAACCCGGGCGTCAAAGAGCAGCTGCATATAGACCACATTGTTGGTAAACTCGGGATGATAGAGCACCGGGATGCCATCGATCTCGCGTTCGTCAACACCGTACCACTCGGCTTTGGGACTGATATCCTTGCGTTCCAGTAGGGGGATGGTGGCCAGGGCGTCGGGTGAATCTTCCCGTTGCTGGTGCTCGATGAGTTCCTGTGTGGAGCTGACCAGCGAATCGATGTCCGCATCCGACATGGAGGCTTTGAGATCCGCCAGGTGTGTCTTGATGTCGGCACTCTGCTCCTGTTCCATGCCCGGTTTGGGTTCGAGGACCAGCAGGAGCTTGTGCGGATTGTCGATCAGGTGATGCTGAATCGTCTCTTCCAGCAGGTCGCTATCCAGGGCGGTCTTTAGGGTCGCCAGGGGCTTTTCCCATTCCAGTCCCAGATAGGGATCCTGAGCATAGAACCAGGTGCGGATAGACTGAAAATTGTAGCGCAACCCCTTTTGCGCGTCATCACCTTCACGCAGCCGGAATTCCATCCGGTTCAGTGTCCCCTCCAACGATTCCCTGTCAACACCCTCATCGGCGACCCGCTGCAGTGTCTCCATCACGATCTGACGGAACCGGTCCTTGTCCTCCGGATTGGCGTTTTTGACCGTGATCTTTACCACGTTCTGTTTTTGTTCCGCCACATAGGCCGAGACATCCCGACCGATTTCGGCTTCCTGCAGTGCGTTCCGGATCGGTGCGGATTCGTGATTGACCAACACATCGGTGAGTACATCCAGAGACATATAGAGGCTGCGGTCGGTATTTTTGCCGACGATCCAGCTCATGCTGAGATAGGTCTGGTTGTCCAGGTCGGATTCTTCCGTGACCGGATAATACTCGGTTTGTTCCCGCATCGAGTAGAATGGTTTCTGCAGCGGCAGTGTAAAAGTGCGACCGGATTGTTCAAAATGAGAGAGATAGTTGTTGTGGATGAATTCAAGCTCTGTGTCCAGATCGGCATCACCATACAGAAAAATAAAGCTGTTGTCCGGATGATAATAGGTTTCATGAAAGGCGACAAAGTCATCATAGCTCAGATCCGGAATCGCAGTGGGATAGCCACCCGAGCTGTAGCCATAGGGCGAGTCGGGAAAGAGATGGCGGTCCGCCTGATACTCCAGGATCCGGTTGGGATCTGAATAGGCACCTTTCATCTCGTTATAGACCACGCCTTTATAGACAATGGGTTCCTCCGGATCGGTGAGTTCATGGTGCCAGCCTTCCTGGTAAAAGATCCGGGGGTCCTGCACGGCCAGCGGATAGAACACGGCATCCAGATAGACATGCATGAGGTTGAAATAGTCGGTGTCATTCATGCTGGCGATGGGATAGATGGTGATATCACTACCGGTCATGGCATTGAGAAAGGTGTTCAGGGATCCCCTGGCCAGGATGTCAAAGGGACTCTTGACCGGAAAGTGTTTCGAGCCGTTCAAAACCGAGTGTTCCATGATGTGCGGCGTGCCGCAATCGGATTCGGGAATGGTTTTAAAGGCGATGCTAAAGGTCTTGTTGGCGTCGTCATTGGCGATTTTCAGCACCTGTGCACCGCTCTGTTCGTGCACCAGACGAATGACCCGGGCATTGACTTCCTCGACGAACCGGGCGTCCAGAACCTTGAACCCGTAAAGGGTCTCGCCCGGTGTGATCTCTGCAGTCCCCATGGCACTCCATCCTAAAATAAAAAGCAGCAGGGTGATTAATCGTGTGTTCATGTCTTCCCTCTCATTAACCCGTGTTCGTGTTATATCATTCCAGGAGAATGTTTTATCTTTTCGTGTACGGCATGGAGGGATGTTAGTTTCATGAAAATAGAGACGATAAAAAGCCGGTTCCATTTTCATCATACTTTATTGAGGGGCAGGAATATGAGGTAAAAGTGTGTATATTGGACAGGATCAACAGGATGTACAGGATAGAGAAAAACCAATTAGAGTTTTTCAAAATGATTTCTATCGTTTCAAACCGGTTGTACCAGATGCGGTGCAAAGCACCGAATCTCAAATAAATTCAACAGAATGTCGTCAACCAAGGGGTGAAATCACCTGTTGGCGCAAATGAAACAGAATCATCGGAATGGATTTTGGGGGATTCTGTAGCACAGAATCCAGGATCAATTTATATTTTGTTTTTTTATCCTGTCGATCCTGTACATCCTGTCAAATTTTCAGGAACCGACAGGACGATTTGATTTGTTTGCAGAGGTGTCCGGCTATTTTGATCAGTGCCCCTCGTTCAGGGGGTGTAATACTCGTTTAATCGTTTTAATAATTGTACCGCGCTTTGGGAATCCAGTTCTTGCAGACGAACCAGGGTGTCCAGCACGGTTTGCAACAGACTGTTGTTGTGTTCAGCTGTGCAGGGTTGAAAACAATCTGCAACACGGTTTGG
>CAYPUH010000377.1:955-3927 GCA_964413725.1 uncultured Cytophagia bacterium | reverse complement strand
GGGTCAGATCGCAAAACGTCACCGTCTGATCGCTCAGAGTCCAGGCCTGACTCGATATGACCGCAAGATGATTGCGATGGCTGATCTGAATATAATAATCTCCGTCCGACAGATTGTCGAACCGCACTATCTCCTCAGAGCCGTCATCGCTAACCAGGTAGCCGTCCTTGCGCAGCAAAGCACTCACGGTCGACACCACCGGTCCATCGGCAGAGCCTTTGAGCTGCACCAGCACCCAATCGGTGATATCCGCCGGAATGGGATTAACGGTGTGCTGCAGCCGGTTTGGATCTTCGCTATAGGGCGGCTGGGTCGGTATACTCAATCCGTCCGCCATATCAGTACCATCGAAAAATCCCTGCAGATAGAGCCGGATTTTGGCTTGCACAAATGGCGGATTGGCTCCGGCCTGATAATTTTGCTGCACCTCGGTTTCGCTCAACGCGGCGCTGTACACCGCCACCAGATGGAATTCACCCAACCAGGGTCGATCGTCTTGCAATTCATTGGCCAGGGCAAACAGATAGGAATTGTTCCAGGTCGAAAAATCTCCGCCTACCGTGGTCGAGATCACCTCGGTGCCATTGAGATAGATCGATACCGATCCGTCTGATGCCCGGGTATAGACCACGTGGGTCAAATCCGTTGTCAGGGTCCCTCCACCCGTCGACACCGACGGCGTGCCACCGGTGCTGGTCGTGGTGGTGCGCAACCGGATATCATATTGATCTGTGGCATCATTATAGACCCCCTGTCCGAGGGTAAAGTTGCGTTCATAGGCATCCTGCGAATAGGTCACAATACGTGCCGGACCGGTCTGTGTGGTATTGGCCGGTTTGACCCATGCTTCGATGGTCAGTTCATCACTGGCCTGGCAGGCAGTACTGATCTTGCTCGCGGCACTCGAGGAGGCGATACGGGTAGCCGTTTGTACCTCCAAAGCTCCCTCTTTCCACGCGGTATTGGCCGGTGTTTCGATGGTCAGATTGAGCGCGGTTCCGACGCCAGAGACATCATACACGGTGGAACCACTGCCTTCCTCAAAAGTATAGAGCGCCACCAGATCATCCTGTATACGGGAAAACGCCGTATAGGTAAACGAAACCTGAGACTGGGGAGCGATGGCATGGCCGTAGAGATCCTCGACCTGATCCACGGTAAGTGTATAGAGAATTTGTTCTGAAAGCGGATCCACACTGAGCAAAACCGTTGTGGCGTCGGCCTGTAATGTGGCGGCACTGACGGCAATGCCATTGTCGAGTTGATAATGAGCGGCATTTTCTGCGCCGGATGCATCCACAGGCTCGGAAAACACAACCCGCACCTGGGTATTGTTCATTGCCTGAGCATTGGCAAGTGTAGGCGCGTCGGTATCGATGGTAAACACCGCCGAGCGCACCGGACTGGCATTATAATCGGTTTTGAATGCCCGGGCGCGAATGGTTTGCGAGGTGGTCATCAAAAAGGGACCTGAATAAAGCGGAGATGATTCTGTGGGAATCGATCCGTCCTGGGTCATGCGGATCACGGCGCCATCCGTATCGACGCTCATCTCAACCTGAACCTGATCACCAAAGGTGCCTCCGGCCGGTGAAATGACCGGTGTGGCCACGGTGGGCGCCAGGCCACTGGCATCGGCATCATTGCGCCAGAGATGCAAATCCGGATAATCGTCAAACGCAATGCTGACCACCTCCAGGTCACCGTCCTGATCCAAATCGAACAGACGTGCACCCAGGTGGCTCTCTTTGCCGGCATCGATGCGATGTTCGATCCACTCTTGTCCGGCATTCCTGTTTTCCCAGATCTGTACGCGCTCATCCCCCCGATGTTCACCAACGACAATATCCGTATCGCCATCGCCATCCATATCCGCCACATCCATGCTGTTCATGGTATATTGATTGACCACCAGATGGCGCGTCCAGCTGCCCTGTAACGGATCCTGGGGCTGTTCGAACCAATAGCAACGTGCGGGTTCCAACGAGGTTTCTTCGGTGACAATGACATCGGGTCGATCGTCGTTATTGATATCTGCCACGGCACAACGATCAGGATAGTTACCCTCGGTGTCACCGAGGATGGTGCGATTCCAATCGGCAGAGCCGTCACCGGGATTCTTCCACCAGGCAATTTGCAAATTACCGCTGGAGACAGTGGTAGAAGAGGCGATATCCACATGGCCGTCACCATCGATATCGGCCACGCCGATCCCTTCTTCGGTGCCCTGGTTGGTGATGCGCGTTTTCGGCCAGGGATCGACATCGGGCTGTGCCGGAATTTCAAAATAATACATTGAACTGGGATTCGACCCACCGGACAGAACGATTTCCGGCCGGCCCCCGGCTACGATATCGGCCAGGGCATAGCCCTGACTGTTGCCATGGCTGGTGGCGGTCACCGTGCCGATTTCCTTATAAGACCAGGATGTGGCCCCGGCATCTGTGGCTTCGAACCAGTAGACGCCATCCAGCATCTGGGCAATGAGATCGCCATAAGCATCGCCATCCACATCGACAATCAGGCAGGCATCCACTTCACCGCGAGGGGTCGTGGGCAGGGTGATTCGCGTCCAGGTCGCATCCATATCACCGCCCGGGTTATGATAGACATATTTGCCCGAGGCAATGTCGCCATAGCCGTCGCCGTTCACATCACCTGCAGCCAGGCCAAACGGCCAGCGGTTGGAGGATTTTTGCCGGCTGTTATCCACCTGAATATAATGCCAGCGATCCAAAACCGGAGAGGTGAAATTTTCCCACCATTCGATGGGGGCTTGATTATAGGTGTGACAACCAACAATATCGAGATCGCCATCGTTACCGATATCCGCTACAATGCCGTTATAAATACCCTCATTTTCTGCAACAGTAAACGGCGACCAGCTCAATGCAGTGCCGTCATTGAGAAAAACAACAACATCACCATAACTCGAAGACTTTGGCATCTCGCCGGCAATCACATCCACATCG
>CAYPUH010000377.1:0-945 GCA_964413725.1 uncultured Cytophagia bacterium | reverse complement strand
GCCAGATCTGTGGCGGAATACCAGGAGATTTCCCAGCCGGTTTTTTCAGAATGGCAAAACAAGACATCGAGATGACCATCCGCATCGATATCCCCGACCACGGCATTGGCGCAGTTATCTGTCCAACTGCCGGTATTTTGCGTATACCACTTGCTGTCGATAGAGCGCTGACTCCACGAGCCGTTGATCAGATCATCCGGGGTTTCCAGCCAAAAACCGTTGAGCAGAATATCGAGGTCGCCGTCCTCGTCGAGATCCCCGGCATCCATACCCTCTTTGGACGGATGGGAGATCTGTTTACGGCTCCAGGTATCGGCAGGCGATTGTCTGAATACGCTGGTCACATCATGCCGGCGGGTCACAATATCGACCAAGCCGTCCTGATCCAGATCAGCGACATGCACATCTTTGACATAAGCGCCGCTCACGCCGACATAATGAGAGGTCCAGGGATCGCTGCGCGGATCCAGATTGCCGGGTAAGAGTGGATTCTCGTACCAATATACCTTGCCATCTTCATCCACGGTGATCACGGCATCGGCATCGCCATCGCCATCGATATCGCCATATTCGAGATCATCAGCACGAAAATTGACATTGCTGGCAATAGTATAGCGTTGCCAGTCGGGATACGTATACCAATAGATACCGTACGCACTCGCAGCTTCACCCGATTCCAGATCGACAGACGCAAACAGGTCGTTAAACCCATCGCCATCGATATCTGCAGCGACCCGCTGCGAGGGCCGGGCATTGTCGATGACACCATAGCGAAAGGTCAGAGGAGATGTTAATCCGATATGAGACCATATCAGTATTATGACAAAGCCAATCAGAGTGTTTTTTATCCGGTTCATATTGTTACCTTTTGTTGAGAAAATTTATCTGGTTCTGCGTTAGGATTTTCACGCTATCAATATTCCTCCCTCGCATTCTCTTGCCACA
>CAYPUH010000376.1:3562-3949 GCA_964413725.1 uncultured Cytophagia bacterium | reverse complement strand
GATAATCGTCGCGCTTTTTTTTAATACATTAACACTGGTGTCTGGTTGACAAACCAGACACCAGTGATACAACAATGGTGGTAATTCTCGTTTAAAAGAGATTTTATTTACAAATGGTAAATATGATGCGTTTGTTTTGGACGGCAGTGAAAAAATGATTCTGAATGTTTTGGACAACAGTGAACAGTTAAAAAAAAGAGGGTGCCATGAATAGAAATAAACGTGCAACGGTGTTGGGTGTATTCTTTGTTATTCTGGTCCTCAACCTGGGGTTCTGCCGTGAATCCGCCCGGGGCGGGACTCTTACAGAGCTGGGGCGATGGGCAAAAGGCACAAGTTTTTACGCTACGATTCAGGGGAACACGGCGTATGTGGGACACGGGTCGA
>CAYPUH010000376.1:0-3552 GCA_964413725.1 uncultured Cytophagia bacterium | reverse complement strand
CCTTTTGGGTGCCGTGACCCTCGAGGATGGAATCAGAGATATCCGGATCGAGGATCAGGTGGCCTATGTCTGCGATGGCCGGAATGCCTTTTATGCCATCGACATCACGGATTCGCAGGCTCCGGTCATTCTCGGACAACACGATGCCAAAGAGTATCTCTACGCCGCCTGCATCCGCGACGACTATGCCTATCTGGCTGACAGTTGGGATGGATTGCGGATCATCGATATCTCGCAGCCCGAGTCGATGACCGAGGTCGGCGTTTACGAGGCCATGGGCAAGGCGTTGGATGTCGTGGTGGACGGCTCCATGGCCTATGTGGCCTCCGGGGATTCGGGATTGCGCGTCATCGATGTCTCAAATCCTGCGGCGCCGACCGAGACGGGATTTTTACTGACCCACGATGAAGCAACCGTCCTCGATATGGCCGGCGATCGGGTTTATATTGGTGATGAGCGTGAGGGACTGTTTATCGCCGACGTATCCGATCCCTCGGCACCCACCGGGGTGACCCATTATGCAGACTATACCTCGATCGAATGCATCACAGTTGTCGGACAGTACGCCTATACCACCACGCGCTACCAGGGACTGCTAATTCTCGATATCTCCGATCCGATGGCGGTGAACCCGGTGGGCGCATTCGATACCGATGGCTGGCCGTTTTCCATTGCCATCGACGGCGGTCAGGGCATTTTAACCGATCTCGATCGGGGCATATACATTCTCGATGCGAGCGATCCCTCTGCCCCGGATTCCATCGGGTTTTACGATTCCTGGTTCTGGTCTCATAAAGTGGATTTTGAAGGAGAGATCGCCTATGTGGCCAATGGCGAAGGCGGATTGCGGCTTCTCGATTGCTCGGATCCGATGAATCCGTTTGAACACGCGTCCGTTGCGATGAACGATGAAGCTGTTGATGTGGCGGTTTCAAACACCACCGCCTATGTGGTGGATGGATACCAGGGACTGGCGATTGTCGACGTCTCCGACCCCACGTCTTCTGTTGAGGTCGGTCGGTACCCCGAAGGCGGATTCGAGGGAGGGGTGGATGTCAGTGACACCCTCGTATGTTACGTCAACGGCTATGACGGCGCCTTGCATATTCTGGATGTCTCCGATCCCGCCTCACCTTCCCTGGTGGGTCAATATGAAGCGCTGCACGATGCCCGCGATGTCCTCATAGACGGCCAGCTGGCCTATGTGGCCGATATGGACTCCGGACTGGTGATCGTCGATATCTCGGATCCGGCCCATCCGGTGAAACGTTCGTCCATGGCCATCGATGGGCATCTGAACAGGATTGCCGTGTCCGGATCGGTGCTCTACCTGGCCACCCGGGATGATGGACTGTATATTATCGACGTTTCAGATCCCGATGCGCCGGTGCAAACACATGTCTATGACCCCGGTCCTCGTATCTATGATGTGGCGATTTCGGGCCATCTGGCATACCTGGCGATGCATTTTGCCGGTGTCAGAGTACTCGATATCTCCAACCCGGCCTCTCCTCAGGTCGTTGGAGAATATGACTCATTCGGGCAGTGTTATGGCATCGACGTGGATGGGTCCACCGCCTATGGCGTTCTCGGGAGCAGTGGTGTCGTTATTCTGCAATACGCGTCTTCCACCTCTGTGGCAGGCACGGAGGCAGCGGCGCACCCGCACCGTCTGCATCTCGAACAAAATTATCCCAATCCCTTTAACCCGGTCACCCGCATTTCCTATCACCTCGCACAACCTGGAAACGTAACCCTGACGATCTATGATGTTCGGGGTCGTCACGTGGCCACTTTGGTTGATAAAACTCAGTCTGCCGGTGATTTTACCGTCGAGTGGGATGGCCGACATGCCAACCAGATGCCAGCACCCTCTGGTGTTTATTTCTATCGCCTCAACGTCGGACCTGTTGGAAGCATCCGGCCCTATACTCGTACCCGAAAGATGATATTGATGAAATAGCTTTTCTTGCAAAGGTCCCGGATTCGGTGATTGACACCGAATCCGGGAAGATTATTTCAACGAATCCTTTTGATTTGTGGTGTGATTTTTGATATAAATCCATCAGCATTCCGCTCGGTCAGAGTCAGATTATCCGATCAACCGGCTGTAAAAGTCCTGTGTGTGTTGACCAGATAATTACTTGTTTTCTTGTAAATAAGAAACATAATATAAATTTATGTGCGTGACAATCTTGCTCATCACTGAGGGAGATCAGTCTATTTGGGGACCGGGGAAATCCGATCGGAATGATTATGGGACACCTGTCACAAAAACCAGACACCTCACCGCCACTTTTCCATGATACCCCCTCGAATCGACGCAAACGCTGCAGAAATCTAATCGCTGTGTTCAAGAACTGTCTGTTTCCATGAAGAATCGAACGATAGACCGAAAGCGGTCTCAAGAGGGTTCAATGCCGAGATCCTATCCATTTCTCTAAAAATTGGACGGGTAGAGGTTTGAACACATGTTGCTTTTATTCGATGCATGGCACCAAAGACTGTAAGAGTACGCAGCGAAGGAGACCAATCAATCCGTATCCGGATCATTACATACAGGAGGGGATATGAGAATATCACTTTTGCTATTGTTACTATTGCCCGTCACATCTGTTTGGGGACAGCTAAGCGTGAGAGACGATTCCGGCACCTTGCTCATGACGATCTCTGACCAGGGCCGGATGGGTATCGGCGACTATGAAACCCGAGACCCTCTGGCGCATCTGGAGGTGCGGGGTGGGGGTGATGTGATGACGCTGGAAAGCTTTGACGGACGCACTCTGGATGTGATTTGCGGTCAACGCGTCGATGTGCCATTCACAGAGACCGCGGTAATGGGACAGTATGGCGTTCTGGCCGATGTGGATGCATCGATCGATAAATCCATCGCCATCGGCCAGATTCAGTCCAACAGAGCTATCATCGGCCGCGTCTCATCGCGTCAACAGGAACAATTGGCCGCTGTAGGACATCTGGGGACTTATGCCGTGGTGTTGGAGGGACTGTTACCCAATCCCCCGGACTATATTTATCAGGTGACCGGTGTGAGAGGGGTGGTGGATGCGGATGAGGTCGCAACAGACTTTTCCGAATCGGATGGATATGCCGCAGCGGTGATGGCTCAGGTGGAGGATAATTCACAGAGTTATCCCCACATATTTGCCCTCTATGCCAGGGGAGCAAAATCTTCGATCATCGGCTCTGTCGGTATCAACACCACCACTCCCGAATACGATCTCGATGTCGATGGTGATTTGCGGGTGACCGGTACCATCTATGCCGACTCGGGCCCTCTACCGGTTCCGGATTATGTGTTTGAAGACGATTATTCCCGTTTGTCTTTACATCAAGTCGAATCCTATATCGAAACCGAAAAGCATCTACCCTGGATCCACGGCGCTACCGCTGACACGGATCAGATCAATTTGACCTCTCTGAATTTTGAGTTGCTGGAAACAGTGGAAAATCTTCAGCTTCAGATTCTCGATCTCAATAAAAAACTGGAGCGATTTGAATCTCAATTGAACCAATAATCGGGGAGGCTGAATA
>CAYPUH010000375.1:0-3953 GCA_964413725.1 uncultured Cytophagia bacterium | reverse complement strand
CCTTTGAGGATGAACAGGCCGGTGATGGCGATGAGCATGAGGCTGACGCAAAAGATATCGGAGAACCAGGTCCACAGTCGACCCGGATTATAGTGGAGAAAATTGACCTGATAGAACACGGGTCGACGTGACAGCAGTTCCATGCGGCCCTGGCCGGTGGCGAGATCCACATCCACATTGCCGCTTTTGAGAAAAATCCGCAACTGCTGCGGTTCGGGATAATAATATTTCTTGTAGCGATCCCGAACGTCATAGCGTTCGAGAAACGCCAACACATCGGCTCGGGTCACCGAATCCGCGGGAGCATCCTCCCATTGTACATCCCGCAGTGTGACCTGATAGCTGGGATTCCAGTCATCGATATGGTTGAGTGCCAGCCCGGACAGGGCATAGACGAGAGTCATGCCGACAAAAAAGTAGCCCAGATCGCGGTGCAGCACCCGGTTCCATTTTCGCCAGTTGAATCGCACCATTCTGCTCCTCTAGTCCAGTTCTTCGAACGAGTGACAGTCGAGACTGTAGAAATAGAGCGCCTCTTTGCCGCTCTCTTCCAGTTGTTGTCGCATGTTCTCGAGCCGCTGCCGGTCTTTTTGTTCTTCCTCGTGTTCATCCTCTTCGACAACTCCCTGACCGTGCCCCTCATGGCCCACTTCGGGTTTCCGCCCCGTGCCCAGTTCCGCTTCCCAGGCATCGAGAAAGACGCGATCGACTTTTTCTTCTTCCACGATACCCTGCACCCGAACATCACTGCCCTCGAGAGCGACATCAAAGGCCCCCACATCCGGCCCCGGCGTGACTTTGAACCGCGCCTCCGGCGTGTCGCCCATGATGAACATCCGTTGTCCGCCATGCCGGCACACATGCTGGACCGTTCCGGTCACGCTCACCGTTTGTCCCACATACTCGCTCGCCTGATTCGTCAGCTGCGCCACCGTCACCTCGGTGGCCGGTGTTTGTGTCGAATCGGTCCCACACGAGATCATCATAAATGCTATCGACACGACAATCAACAATCGTTTCACCATGGTCATACTCCCTGTTTGAATCCACTTTTATCTTGTGTGTTTGTGTCCTTTGGCTTGGGTCTTTGATGTGCACCTCAACCCTCTTGTCTGTAATCTTGGATCGATCGTAAAAACATAAGACTAAAACTTAAATTTTACAACCCTTTTTCGCATGGATCACACGACAGGTCAAAGATGCGGCTATCTGACCGATCTCTGGGCTCAAAAAACGTGTGAAACGCAGAGGTCTCGGAGGACGCAAAGGACCGCGGAGAATATAAAAAAGAAAACCAGGATAAAAACCTTCGATTGTTTGAGGATCCTGATAAAGAGATGAACGAAAAATATGGATGTGCTTTCTACACTTTCGTTGAGCCCCCTATCTCTGCGATCCTTTGCGTCCTCGGCGTTTATGATTCTTAACCCCTGCAAAATCTCCCTGGACTAACCGCGTTACAATGATTATATTGATCGCATTCTCAAACAAATAGAAAAGGATAAAGAAAAACCACCCACTGGCAAAGGGCAACAGATGTTTTTAACCGATTTCTGACCTCAAACCTCTGTATTCTGACATCCGTTTTCTGACGTCTGTCTTCCGCTCAATCGGAATACCGGGTTACAGTCGTCAGTCAGGGAAAGACACCTTGCATTTCATGATCGGAACCCTATCATGCTCGTCTATCTGACCACCGGCATTGTCCTGGGGTTGTCCGCCGGATTCGCACCCGGACCGTTGTTGACGCTGGTGCTCTCCGAGACCTTGCAGCACGGCCGCAGTGCCGGCTTTCGGGTGGCCCTGGCGCCGCTGATCACCGATCTGCCCATCATCGTCCTGACGATGGGTATCCTGGCCGCGCTTGCCGACACCAACACCATACTGGGTGTGATTTCACTCATCGGTGGCGGGGTGATCGGGATGATGGGCCTCGACAGTCTGCGCTTCCGGGGCACTCGACCCGATCCCGACGCCCGGCCGTCGCGCTCGCTGCTCAAGGGCATCCTGGCCAACGCCCTCAATCCGCACCCCTATCTCTTCTGGCTCACCGTGGGGGCACCTCTGGTGACCCGCGCCCTGAACCACAGTCTGCCGGCAGCTGCAGCCTTTTTCGCCGGGTTTTATACCCTGCTGGTGGGCTCCAAACTGCTGCTGGCCGTGGTGGCCGCCCGCTCCACATCGTTTCTCTCCGGTAAAATCTATATCACCATCCTGCGGATTCTGGGTGGGGCGCTGATTCTGCTGGCCGGAATGCTCATTTACGACGGCCTTGAACTGCTGGGCATGCTTGCACACTGATCAGAATCATGCACTGCTGATATATGTATATCGCCGCAAATTGTTTTTCACTGGGACAAAAGCTGTCCTCCTTACTCGTTCAGCTTCTCCTCCAGTTCTTTGATGCGCTGTTCCTGATCCTGAACAATCTTTGTCAGAATCGCGACAAAATCCATTGGAGCCAGGCCGGACCGATCTGCGCTGGCAACTTCCTCCGGCACATCCTCTGCGATAAAGCCCAGATTGGTTTCACTCTGATTTATCTTGTATCTGAAACTCACCGGCTCCAGCTGTCCGAGCACTGTGCGGGCGCTTTCCAGATCGAGGCTATGAATATCTGTTTTGTATCGTCTGCTGGACGCGTCATGCCACTGGCCGCCGCCCAAATAGGCCCCGGACCAATGATGAATGGCGTGATCGTGACCATAGGTGTCGTATGCCTGGACAATGGATGAACCCGTTCCCAAATAGAGACTGTGGGAAATATTTACATTGTCACCCATGGCGACCCATCGATCTGATGCGGACGCGTCACCGAATCCGCTTATATGCAGGTTCAGACGGGGAAACGCACTGGAGGATCTATTGTCATACCCAATCCACGACTCACTGCCATCTCCGAACAGAATCGTTTTATCGACCGGGCGAGCCACCGATTGCCCCACCTGCAAGCTGCCATTGACCTGCAATTTTGCAGCTGGGTATTGGGCTCCGATGCCAACGTTACCGCCCGGCGCTACCCACACCCCCTCGCTGTTACCATCGCTCGAAAGCCAATGGCCGTTTGTCTGTAAATTCGTGCTCATGGTGTGATTACCCAGATTGTCACCGGTGGGAATGGATTGTGTCCCCAGGGTACCACTGGCATCGGTCACAACCATGCGGGTGCCAGAACCTTGCAGATCCATCATCGTCACCAATCCGGTATTGTCGATGGTCATTAAAAGATCCTCACCCGAATTTTGCACAACCAACTGTGCATGACACAATCCCGCAAAAAAAAGAGCAATCATCATTGTTATTAAAATCCGCATGGTTCATCCTCCTGTTGTGGTGATAAAGCCGTTACCGTCTGGCTATAAGAGTCGATAGTTTTTGCTACCAAAACGAGTTTTAATAACAGCAAAAATAGTACCAAATTCACCCGGCATTCCCACAATTGTATTTACTCTGTTTAGCAGTTTTTTAGTTTGAATCCGGTTCAAAGAATTGGTGATATGACAGATAATGATTTATGTATTCGGGATTTTGAGATATCGCAGGATTGTCTCGTAGCGAACGGCTATCTGCTGCGGCCTGGATTGCGTTTCGCTCTGACTCCAATTACAGCCAGCTCTGTATTTTTCTGTCATATTTTTATTCGTTGTGTTCTTTCCCTCCGGAATGGATACCCGATAGCAGGACAGGATAATCTGATCGCGGGATCCGTATTTTCCAATTCATCTGACCATCATCATGTACAGAAGGTCGAGTCTGTTGTGCGCTTTGGATTTCATCCGAGAAAGGCCCGGCGACCGGAACAAGGAGCACACCACAACCCGATATTTGGACGCTCCGGCTCTGTCCCACACCAAACCGGGGAGAGTGACGCAACACGGCTCTTTATGAGGGGTTTGGTGTGGGTCAGGATCCTCCGCGGGTTCCGCGCACTCTGGCGCAAAAGGATGTTAAGG
>CAYPUH010000374.1:0-3954 GCA_964413725.1 uncultured Cytophagia bacterium | reverse complement strand
ACATTAAAATCAATTTATTATATTGTCCGATCACCAGGATCGATTTAGAAATGAAATTTTAAAAGTAACCTTGATTTCACAAAGTTTATGTGAGGGTGGTGTCCGTTAACCGGACACCACTGGAATCCTTTGATAAATAAGAGGAGGATCCTATGACGATCAAGGGAGTGTTGGCAGGTATTCTTGTGGTGATGGCCTTGCTGTTCTGGCTCGTGCCGAGACTACGAATCTCACGGACCCTGAACATGACCGAGCGAGTGTTCATCGTCCTGAATGGTGTGGGGATTGCTCTGGGCACCCTGGGACTGGTTGTCTCCCTGGTGTGGCCGGAGCGGATTCTGGAGCGGCACTATTTTGAACTGATTCTGTTGCCCCTGGCAGCATTTTATCTCTATACGGCACTGATCGGACGCATTCAGGGCAACCAGGCGCTCTATGATGAAAAACAGACGCTCAACATGACCCAGGCCGCTGCGGTAACCTGGCCGGCCTCCATCGGGGTGGTGTTTATGTTGTATGCCCTGTATCAGGAGGGTGTGGTAACCGGACCGCTTTTTTTCCCGGTCTTTATATTTTTCTCTTTCACGGTCTATTCCGCCAGCACACTCTATTTTTTTAGACGACACTGAGACTTTGAGTGAACACCGGCTACGGTACGATTGTATTCGTCAATCACTCCACTCACGAGCCGTTCCTTCCAAGTTCTTGATAAAAATCAATATAAGTGAACTCTGGAACGGTTTTGATCGCTATATTGCGAACACTAGAGACAGCAGCGGTTACAACCAGGGATGCCGAAATCGCACTGGCCACGGCAAGTTGAGGATCATTAATCCACTCGTCAGAGGAGGGGTTATCAGACAAATCAAAGAGGGGTAGTAAATAATCGGGAAGGTTGTTCCTGACAATCTTTCGTATCAATTTATCCTTGATCTGATCGAAAGAACAGGATCGTTGCGAATCCAGTTCCAGAAATGTTTCCAGACTGGGAGAATCAGGAGAGAACACCAACAGCACCCCACCCCAGCCAATATTCAAAGGGAAAAAGACGGTCTTACCCTGTTCTTGTGCCTGTCGATTACAATCGAAAAATGCTGGATGGTCAAAATCGATCGTGTTTACAATCAAATCAGAGCGAGAAATCGGATCTCGCAGGGTGTCTGGAGTCAAGTATTCCTCGATTACCTCCACTTCGATTTTGTCATTGATATCAAGCAAATGCTTTTGAGATACTCTGGCTTTATTGAACGACAGGTCCAATCGAGTAAACATCTGTCTGTTAAGATTTGACGATTCAACGATATCACCATCGGCGAGAATAAATTTTCCAAACCCGGTTCGAACAGCACGTTCTGCAATCACACTTCCCAATCCCGTCCCGGCAACAAGCATTCGGGTATTTGCCAGTTTTTTCTGGACCGAATTGGGTATAAAGGCCCAATTTCTCGAGTAAAGACTTTGTGGGGTGGGAATAAAAGGTTCGACAGTTTGAGATAAAAATTTCGGGATAAGCCGCTTACCTTCAAGTGTGTGATAAGGAGATTGGAACCATGTATTGAGTCGGGGATTGTGTTTTTTTAGGTTATATTCTACATCCCTGATCTTTACCCTTGCAGGTACTGTCTCTCCCATATAATTCCCCGCTTGGGCAAGGGCGAAAAAGGGAAACCCCAGTTTTTGCAGCATCTTTAAAAAAACCTCATCAACCACGATGTACCAATAATCAATCTGATGGTCGCGCGAATACTGATACATGATCCGATAAAGACCGAGAGCGACATCTCCTCGACGACCTTTTTTATCCACTACCAACCGAGAGATTTCTGCACAACGACTCCTCTTTACATCGAGCCCATTTATGCTGGGATGGTTATTGATCGGCAAGACCCATGATGAGGGTAAGCGATCCGAGAGAATCAGTCGAATAGAACCGATTAGATCACCATCGTCGTCTATAGCAATAAAGTGTTTTGAGAACGGATCATAGCAATCTTTTTCCTGTTCATCCGTGCAGTTCTCTGGTGCAATCCATGTGTTTTCAATGCAAAACGCCTGATAGCGGAGCGCATAGAGTTGCTGATATTCTTCCGAGGTGCGTGCATCTCTAAAACGGTAAATTGCCATGGTAGCTATTCATCCTTTATAGACAGGTATGCCATTTCTCATACCCTCTCGCAAAAATCAAACCATTATGACACGACCCTTGCGACGGCACCCTACTGTTTCAGCTAATCACAGATTACGGGATTGTAAAACCAAAAGTTAGGTCAAGAAAGATCGTCCTCATTGTACCAATAATAAAGCCGTTCAAAAGGAGATGTTGGAGTTGCGATGTGGTGATATCACAAAAATCGTTTTCCCGAGTCGGTCATTTCCCCTGTCTGACATCATCGCTTTGCGAGGTGCCGGCCCGGATACCCGGCAAACCATACAGGTGTCATCAGTCCCGGGTCCGATGATCTCCATATCCTCATAATAACAGCAGAGAACGGTGATGGTTTGCTGGACAAGGCTCAACCAGATCCGTTTTTAGCACAGGATCACATGTACTGTCAGTGTCCACATACCGCGATCTTTGCAGTGGTGTTTGCTTACCGAAATGTGTAGCCGATCGAGGATGCGGCGGATCCGAACCTCATTCATCCCTTTGGTCAGCATCCGATTCGGACCGGGCGGGTGCGATAGTGAAATCGATGGCATCAACGTCAGACCGCCATTTCAGATAGTCGTTCTTTTCAGGTAAAAATCAAAAAGACTCTAGAATTGATTGGTGACGAAACATTTTTTTTCATATGTTACTGACTGAATTGCCATGCATTCTGACAATGTACCAAAGCTGTTTGTTCGCAATACAGACACGCGCTCTATTATCTATCCCAATCAGCATTTTGGTACATGGCAAGTCGATTTCATGCCCCAATGGGATCGCCCGCGAATATCTATGTCGACAGAGCATGGCAAAATTCCGCCGCGAACAGTGGGGCCCTGTCCGCTACGGGGCCATGCCGTTCGAACCATGATGGGCAGAGGACAGACGATCAATGACTGATTAAACATAATAACAGCGACGCGCAGAAAGGAGATCAAAAAGAATGCCATCACAAAAATATTTGGTTGTTGTTGCCGGTGTTATTATCATGCTGTGTCTGGGAGTGGCGTATTCATGGGGAGTATTTGTCAAACCGATTGAGACAGAACTCGGGTGGAGCAGAGCTCAAATTTCTCTGGCGGTATCGATTCTGTTACTCGTCTTTTCAGCCTTTATGTCCATAGGAGGTGTTTTGGAAACAAAAATCGGCCCCTCCCGAACGGTTACGATTGCCGGAATGCTTATGGCGATTGCCTGGATCGGTTCATCGTTTGCACACACGCCTCTCTCGTTGTATCTTTTTTATGGATTGTGTGGCGGGATCGCGACAGGTCTGAGCTATATTCCCGCGGTCTCTTGTGGTATCCAATGGTACTCGCATAAAAAGGGGCTGATAACAGGCATCATTATCTTTGGTTTTGGTTTTGGATCAGCACTATTATCCCCTCTTATGACCCGATTGATTCAAACCATTGGATGGAGATCGGCTATGCTGTATGGTGGTGTTGTGTTTGGCGCACTGATCATCATATGTGCGCAATTTTTAAAACACCCGAAATCGATCTCCAAACCCTCTTTAGCACATACGGATTCTGACAAAACCTCGTTTGGTCATCAGGCAATGCTGAGAACATCGACTTTTTGGGTCATGTTTGTAACTTATTTTATTGCCATGATCGCAGGCATGATGACCATCGGTCATGTGGTTGCATTTGCCTCTGACCGGGGTCTTTCTGCCATGCAAGGGGCTCTTGCGCTGACGGTATTATCGATCTTTAACGGTTTGGGGCGTATACTTGCCGGTCATATGAGCGACCGATTCGGGGGAAAAACCATTTTGATATCATTGTTTTTGATCATTTCAG
>CAYPUH010000373.1:0-3955 GCA_964413725.1 uncultured Cytophagia bacterium | reverse complement strand
GTTAAATCGGCTGGTGTCCGGTGACCGGACACCAGTGAGAACCGATCATAAGAAATTCAAAAAATCATTTGTCACTTTCAATAGGATATTTATATTAAAAAGATCTTTAACGCCGCATGATGTTACGGCGTTTTCTGTGGATGCCCATTCTACTATCAGGAATCCAGTATCTCACCCGATGTCGAACCGATGATGGGGGAGCGAGATGATGAGTCTGGATACGAGATGGAATCGAAACCGGAGACCCGCAGGATGATCCAGCTTGGTGTAGCATCTACTCGTTTAACCCCCACTCCGGGTGAGACCTCTCTCGCCGGATATGCCGATCGATTATCGCCCAACACGGGTCACTATTCGGATATCGAGATATCGGCTGTGGCTTTGCATCAGGAAGACAGTACAGGGATACTCCTTTCCGCTGACATTGTGTTTTTTGATCGACACCTAACCCGTCGCATTAAGGAGATCCTATATTCCAAGGCTGGATTGACCCGCGATCAGATTTGGCTTGGAGCCACCCATACCCATACAGGACCACACGTTTTGGTCACAGCCGATCTCTTTGGCGATGTCAACCCAAAATACCTGAACGCATTCATCGATACCTGTGTGGACGTTGCGCTCAAGGCTTTGGCCGAATTGGCGCCGGCAACCCTGGAAGCCCGGTTCGGTACGAGCGATATCGGAATCAATCGTCGAAGCATCACACCAGAGGCCACGGTGGTATTTCGTCCCAACCCCGATGGACCGGTTGATCGCCGTCTGGATTGTCTCGTCTGTCGTCGTGATGATAACCACATCGCTGCCATCATTTTTTCATTTGGTTGCCATCTTACACTGATGGACCGACTTGAGGTCGGTGCGGATTTTATTGGATTTGCCCGAGACAGGATCAGGCAGCAGACAGGGGCCGAGGCGGTACTGTTTGTCAATTCAGCAGCAGGGGATATCAAACCCGATTATATTGACGAAACGGGATTTAAAAAAGGCTCCCTCGCCGTAGCCCGACAATATGGTCAGCGAATGGCAAAGGACGTTCTCGAGACTCTTGAAACCCCGTTTGCCCATACTGTATCCGGATCGTTTTCAACTGTGCTGCAAACGGTGACACTGCCGTTTGAGACCTCTCGTATCCCCACCCACCACGAGCTGAAAAAGATCCTCGCAGCGCCGCTCCCGGAAGGTATCAAAATTGATGACGATTCGGAGGATTTGCTGCAAAAACAAAAACGCATACAGGCGATTCTGAAACAGTTTGAGAAAAAGTGGGCTCAACATCTGCTGGATGATCTGGATGCCGGTGGTGAGTTGAAGACGGGCGTAGAGATGGATCTGCAGATCTGGCGCTTTTCAAATCTGACGATGATCGGCCTCGCCGCCGAACTGTGCGCAGGAGTGGCATTGAAAATCCGAACGCTCCTGAAGGATCAGCCCCATTGGCTGGCGGGGTATTCCAATGCCGTGGTCGGATATGTACCTGCAAAAAAAGATACACCCTTTGGAGGATATGAGGTGGATGGCTCTTTTTACTATTACTATTATCCAGCTCCCTTTGTCTCCGAAGCAGATCAGATTATTTTGAAACATCTTGAAAATAGTTTATTGGACTCGGCTATTCAATTGTAACGGACGCTAATGGAGAAGGACATCCTATGTTATCCTCAATTGACTATGGAGTGGTTATCGTTTATGGTGTGATTGTCGCTTTTCTCGGTTATTTTGCCAAACGACTGGTGAAAAGTCCTGATGATTACTTTGCAGGTGGTAAAAAAGTGCCCTGGTGGATGGCCGCGATTTCTCACCATGTTTCGGGGTACAGCGCGTTCGCTTTTGTCGGGTTGGGAACTCTGGCCTACACCGGAGGTCTCAGTGCCTGGACCTTTTTCGGTCCGCCAATAGTTATTGCCATGATCACCGGTGCCTTTGTTTGGGCTCCGAGATGGTCTCAGATGAAAATCCTGACCCCCATTCAATATCTGGAAGAACGTTATAACAATGTGGTGCGCCAGGTTTTTGGCTGGAGCGGTATTGGAATCAAATTTGTTGATGAGGGGGTTAAACTCTATTCGCTGGCCATTATCGTTCATGTCGCTACCGGCTGGCCTCTCAATGCTGTGATCGTGGCCTGTGGAATCGTTACGGTGGTCTCTCTCTTTTTCGGTGGTCTGTGGGCGACTATGCTGACCGACTTTTTACAATTTTTTATTCAGTTTGGAATTACTCTTTTACTGGTACCCGTTGTTATGAAACTCGTCGGTGGATGGGATGGTCTGATGGCACAGCTTCCGGAAGGACAGCAGGGATTGTTTAGCGATCAGGTACAGCCACTCTTTTTATTTGTTTATACCTTTGTGATTATTTTATCTTACAATGGGGGGACCTGGGGACTGGCGCAGAGATTTTACAGCATCGGCAAACCCAGCCAGGCGCGAAAAGCGGCTCTGTTGTCATCGTTCCTCTTTTTGGTCTATCCACTGGCTGTTTTTATTCCTATGTGGGCTGCGCACTCGCTGATTGGACATGTGGAGAATCCCGAACATACCTATATGCTGGTCGCTCAAAAAGTACTTCCCGAAATTTCACCTGGATTGCTGGGCTTGCTGATCGCTTCCATGTTTGCTGCCACCATGTCCATGATCGATACCGACATCAATGCCTTGTCCGCGGTTTTTACCAAGGATATCTACCATCGAACATTACATAAAAATGCCACCGACCGGCATCTGCTCAGAGTCGGAATGGCTTCGACCATCGTTCTCGGTGCGCTGACCATTGCATTCGCACTTTTGACAATCCACCTCCAGGGTGCTTTTAACGCCATGGTCGAATGGTTTGCGGCGATACTGGGTCCTGTATCGTTGCCCTTGCTGCTCGGTATGGTGTTTAAAAAACCAACCTGGCGCGGGGCCATACTCTCATGGGGGGGAGGATTTAGTGCCTTTATCTTTTTCAAGTTTGCATGGACTCCGCTCACAGGTCTTGAATCCACCTTTGCTCTTTACACCGGGATGGAGTTGCTTGTCAGTTTGTGCATTTTTCTGGTAGAAGGCTGGCTTGCTCATCCCACCGCCGAAGAAAAGGAGCGCGTGGATCACTTTTTCGAACAGTTTGAAAATATGCAGTGATGTAAATTTATTCGCCAATACCATCGCGACAGCATCTTTGCCCATAACGCAGACTCGAGTGAATCGAACAAGAGGGTCCCGATTTTTATCAGTATACCCTAATAGTCACTGGATGTTCTGCTGAAATCGATTGGTTACATGGTATGGGGGAGAGGGATGGATAGACTCAAGGAGGTATTTAAAATTCTTGTATTACTCACCTCCGGGGTGGATTGGGATTTTATTTATTTTTGTGTGATCATCACTGATGTCCGGTTGACAAACCGGATACCACTGTGTCCCGGATTCGGTGCAAAGCACCGAATCCCCAATATAATCAATATGATATTTTCACCAATTGGGTGAAAATGTCAATTTCTTTAAGCAGAATATAATCATAACGATAGTTTTTGTTGGATTCTGTTAACACAGAATCCAGGTGTGTTTGACAATGACTTTAAATGGATGGATGACAGTGCTTAAACAATATACGAATAAAAAGTTATCCAAAGGACGCCCCAAACCTTCCCTGGGAGCGGATGTTTCCGCAGAAGGTGTCAACTTTGCCATATATTCCCGATATGCCAAACAAGTGTATCTACTGCTGTTTGATGAGAGAACTGACGACCCGACCGATGTCATCAAATTGTTTCGGGATGATCAGTATGTCTGGAGTCGTTTTGTCCATGATATCGGTCCCGGACAACGCTATGGAATCAAGGTAAAAGGAAAATACGATCCTGTTCATGGCTTTCGGTTCAACGAACACAAATTGCTGCTCGATCCCTATGCCCGGGCGATTGTGGGACAATTTGAAAATCGGGACGGCCGGAATGTACACTATGGATATG
>CAYPUH010000372.1:0-3972 GCA_964413725.1 uncultured Cytophagia bacterium | reverse complement strand
CCTTTAGGGTCACCGCACATAATGTGGTCGAATTGGGATAAATCCAGGTGGCATCCATATCGCCATACACGGGATCAAAGGTTCGATTGGCAAAAAAGTAAAGATAGGCGCCATCGGGGTCGAACACCGGATAAAAGCTGTGATAGTAGCCATTGGTGATCTGGTGGCGCGTATCGTTTTGGGTGTCGTAAATCTGCACGATTGCCTGAGCGCTCTTGTTACGGGTATGATAGGCAAGCCATCGACTGTCCGGAGACCAGCGGTAATGCCGGATTCTGGACAGGCTATCCCGATCCACCGTTACGATCGTTTTGTCCTCAAGGGTGACAAAATAGAGGGTGCCGGTTTTGTCGCTGAATGCGATCTTTTTGCTGTCGGGCGACCAGACCGTGCCATAGCGAAAAACACGTCCATCGGTTGTGATCCGCTGCTCATCGCCACTGCCATCAGCGTTGCGAATATAGAGCTCATACTCTCCGGTTTTGTCGGAGAGATAGGCGACCCATTTGCCGTCAGGAGACCAGTCGGGGTTGCGCTCAGCAGCCGCGGAAGATCGCGTCAGATTCCGGATACTGCCGTGCTCAGCCGGGACGGTAAAGACCTCCCCCCGGGCAGCAAACAGAGCCCGTTTGCCGGATGGGGAGAGAGCAAAATCCTGAATCTGCTTGCCACAATCCACATACTGTGTTCGGACATCGGGAAGATCTGCCGGGATTTGAACAGCGACAGAGGTGATCGAACCGTCTTCCAGTCGCAACAGATACAGCTGTCCGCCGTTTTCAAATACGATCTCTTCCGGTCCCATACTGGGCCATTTGACATCATAATCGTCGAACCGTGTGATCTGACGGATTTCACGTGTGTCCAGATCCATAGCAAAAATATTGAGACGTTTCTCATCACCCCGATCTGACAGAAAATAGAGTGTATTTTGATCCCACATGGGAAGTGCATCGGTGCCGTTGAACGTTGTGAGTTGTTCGGAGGCATTGTTTTCAAAGTCATACAGCCACAGATCGCTTGCCATACCACCACGATAGCGTTTCCAGGTACGAAACTGTCTTGACACAAACTGAAAAATCATTTTCGAGCCATCGGTGTTATAGGAACCGATCTCTGCAGCTTTCATGGCAAGTGCTTTTGGAAGGCCCCCAACCGTGGGTTGAAGAAACAAACGGCTGAATCGTCCGGACGGACTTTTCATTTCCGAACGATAGAGAACAGAGGCTCCATCCGGTTTCCAGTCCACAACCCAATCATCGCCTGGATGATGAGTCAGGCGGGTGGCCATTCCTCCCAATGCAGGCATGGAATAAACATCGATGTTTCCGTCATAATTGCCGGAAAAGGCGATCTGCCGACCATCCGGAGAATATTTTGGAAAGAATTCGTATCCCTGCGGGGATGAGAGTTGACGAGCGAGTCCGCCTCTTTTGTCCACACTCCAGATATCACCGGCATAAACAAAAACGATTTGCTCGGAACTGACATCGGGAAAGCGGAGTAACAGCGCATCGGGCTGTATGGAGGGTGTCGACGCCATGGACATCCCCAGCATCACAGTCCCTATCGACAGCATACACAGGATGCGTTTCATAAATCACCTCTCTGGTTATGACTATTAAGGAATGAAAAAGATAATAAAGCCCGATTCAGGGGGCATCCTGATGTGATCATCTAGAGTCATCGGTTGTGTTCGGGAAACGAGTGAAATCGCACTGCAGGCGACATCATCTGTCTGAGACAATGGCACAGGCGGAATAGAGTGGATACTCTCGGGATGATGGGCAGTGCTGTTGATACGGAGAGAAAGCAAAAAAGTAACAAATAAAAAAGGGCGTGAAACCAATGTTCGTTTCACGCCCAAAAGTGACCCCACGGGGAGTTGAACCCCGGTTGCAGGAATGAAAATCCTGAGTCCTAACCACTAGACGATGGGGCCATATCAATATGAGAGCAGTGTGAGCTCATAGGGTTGGGTGAGTGACGGGACTTGAACCCGTGACCTCCAGAGCCACAATCTGGTGCTCTAGCCACCTGAGCTACACCCACCATATAACATTTGAACTGCGCCTTTTCAAGGCCACACAACCGAATCGGTTGCATAAACGATAATTGTCAATGAATCTGAGTAATATATAACTTTTCGATTTAAAGATCAAGACTTTTTTGAAAAAATGTCAAGTTATCGCCTGGACATCCTGTTGAGCATTTCCCGGTCGGTATTTTACCCACCCTACATCAGTGGCGAGGACGGTGTACGATGGGCCCGAAGATTAAACAGTCGGTCGGGATAATTGGTAATAATCATATCAACTCCCAATGCCAAGAGTCTGTTCATCGAGTCTGTATCGTTGACCGTCCAGACATGAATTCCTTTACCGGATCTTTTGACCTCTTTTATCAGTTGAGCGGTCATCATTCGGTAGGAACAGCTCAGCACATCCCACGATGTGTCATAGGGGTCGTATGCGTGGTCCCGTTCCACGATATAACCGGTGGAAATGGATGAATCGAGGGTTTTCACGGTTTGGATCAGTGACCGTTGAAACGACGTAATGAGGGCAGTGGACCCGATATCATACTTTTTGACCAGTGCAAGAACCCGTGGAACCAAATTTTTATCCGCGGGCGTTCCCTTTAATTCGATATTCAATGCGGCTCGTCCGTCTATGATTCGGATGGCCTCTTCGAGAGAAAGGGGATGTTCGCCGGCAAAGTCGGGATGAAACCAGGAACCGGCATCCAATGAGCGAAGATAGCTCCACGACACCCTCGAAACCGGCCCGGATCCATTGGTTGTCCGTCGCAGAGTCTTGTCATGGTGCAGCACCGGGATAAAATCCGCTGTGAGTCTCACATCGATTTCGATCATATCCACGCCTTGATCCAGCGCACTCAAAATCGCGGCTCGTGTGTTCTCCGGGGCGTTCCCGGAGGCGCCACGATGTGCGGTGATTTGTACGGAAGCGGGAGCGCTCGGGTCAGTAGGTATCCCTTTGGGCAAGGCGTTCAGAAGCCATGAAGGGTCTTCCTGGTATCGACTGTTCGCAAGAGTCAAATGATCACCTGTCGGTCTTTTTACGTTCAAGGGTCAATGCGTCGCATATGATGGACATTCCAATTCCGATAGCATACGCGTAGAAATCCGTAACATCAAAACTCGTTCCCAGAATATGAACCCATGGACTGGGTAGATTCCAGGAGGCGGGTATTCCCGTGCCCTGAAATACTTCCACAGCCACCGCAAAGGCGAAAATCGCAACCGCCCTCATGGCGACAGAAGCTCTCAACCATACAGCGCTCAAGGCAAAATAGAGAGCGGCAACAATCCCGATATCACCCCAATAATATCTGGCCCACAACATCCCGGGTCCTGAATAGAGTTTGGTGCTGATGGCCAGGGCGAGAAAGACGATACATCCCAAAGCGTAATAGAGTCGCAGAGTGACGGGATCGCGCACGCGGTTTGTTCTCCTCCTGTTTGCGGTTCCAGTTTTCTCACAAATCCTCTCCGCGGTCCGAAACAAAGCTCACACAGTTTGTATCGGTCATATCGATCGGGGACACTAAACGGCCGAGTGGGAAAATTGTTCCCGTCTCTATTGAGAAAGAGTCAGCAATCGTTCGAGCTGTTCATCGCTGCCAATGACGAGCAGAGTATCCTGCGTGCCGATTTTAGTGGATCCGGGTGGATTGATGATCATACGTTGTCCTTTTTTCTCGATACCCAGAACCATTGCCCCACCGGTATCCCGTTTGATATAGGATTTATCCAAACGGACACCATTGAACGGGCTGTTTTCACCGATTTCGATACGGTCAAGACGCAATCCAAAAGAGTTGACCGGGGAGAGCGCCTCAAGAAAATCGACAATAGCGGGTCGCATCAAGAGTGCAGCCACAGTCTCTAATACACATCTCCGAGCCAACGAGACCGTAATAGATATCGTATGACGTCTTCTGCTTGAA
>CAYPUH010000371.1:0-3977 GCA_964413725.1 uncultured Cytophagia bacterium | reverse complement strand
GCATATCCTGAAAGACGGTCAGCACGTCTATCTGCGCGACCGCTGTATCGGTTGCAGCACATGCATCGACTCGTGTTTCAGTGGCGCCCTGGAACAGATGGGTCGGCACTATTCCCTCGATGAGGTCATGGAACAGATTCTCGCAGACGCGACTTTTTATCAGACCTCCGGGGGGGGCGTCACCCTCTCCGGAGGAGAGCCGCTGCAGCAGGCCCGATTCGCCAAACAGATACTGATCGAGTGCCGGCACCACGGCATCCACACCGCCCTGGAAACCTGTGGCCATTATCCGTGGTCGCGGCTGAGTCCGCTCTTGCCCCATACCGACCTGATTATGATGGATCTCAAAGTTCTGGACGACGCAGCCCACAAAGAGGCCACCGGGGTCGGCAATCATCTCATCCTCGAAACGGCGAGACGACTGGCAGAGACCGATCGCCCCATCCTCTTTCGCATCCCTCTGGTGCCCACGGTCAATGATACCCCCGCGATGGTTCGGGGGATCAAAGCGTTTGTCGATACCCTGATCGAAAGGCGTCACAGTATATACGGCGGGACATCCGCTTGCATCGATCTGGAATGTCTGGCCTTTCATCAACTGGCCACTGACAAATATGCCGGGCTGGGTATGCACTATCGAGGCCGTCATCTCGCGCCGTTGTCCAAATCCCGTAAACAACGTCTGGATAATCTGATCCTAAAAAAAGAGTAAAGCCATGTTGACCACCGAACACACGCTCACCTTTGCCGAGCGTCTTGAATCGCTGAGAGAAACCAAACTGCGGCACACGCAGGAAAAGTGGGAACACATCGGATCCATGGATTTCGACGACCATGCCCTGATCCTACCACCGCCGGAATCGAGAAAAACGGTGCAGGTCATCAGCGGCTCCGGCGTGCCGATTACCGATATTCTGCTAAAAGAGTTCGAACTCGAACCCAACCATCCCAGCGGTGGCATTTTCGGTCCCCGGACACACGGCTCCAACTTTCGCCGGCTGCTGGAGATCCATCCGTTGTACATCGACCCCATGAGCGCCCTGGCCGGCGGCTTTAGTGTCAATTTCCTCTCCTATCGGGACCCGGCCTGGAATCCGGATTTCGACTATTCGCATCTGGAACCGGACCAGAAAAAATACAAACTCTTGCACGGTATCGGCGCGGTACAGCATTTCTGTCAGGATCTCACCATCGGTTTTCAACTGGGATGGGGCGGATTGTTGGACAAAATCCGTCATTTCCGCACGGTCAATATCGATGACGAGGCACAGGCTCTCTATGACGGTCTGGAAGATGTGATCTATGGCATGCAGAGCTGGATCGGTCGCCATGCCAAAGAGGCGAATCGGCGGGCGCATCTGGAAAAGAACCCCGTGTTGCGGGACAATCTGGAAACCGTGGCCGCCATCAACACCAAATTGATCGACCAGCCGCCCGGAACGTTTCGGGAGGCCATCCAGTGGATGGCCTGGTATCAGATGGCCGGCAAAATGTACAACCAGAGCGGATCCTTGGGACGCATCGATCAGCTGCTCTATCCCTATTATCGGCAGGACAAGGACTCGGGACATCTGGACGACGAAGAGGCGATTTTTTACCTGGCCTGTCATTTTATCCAGGACACCAGTTATTCCCAGCTCGGCGGACCGGACAGGGAGCGGGATGAAACGAGTAATGAACTCTCCTTTCTCGTCCTCGAAGCCGTCCACCGTCTGAAAATTCCCGCGAACGTCGGCGTTGCCGTGGGCAAAAACAGCAATCCGGATCTGTTGCGGCGCGGGGTGGAGATTCTGTTTCAGGACAAAACCGGCATTCCGAAATTTCTGGGAGTGGACAATACCTCTGCGGGATTCGCCCGCAATGGCTATCCTCTGGAGCTCGGACGCGAACGCGCCTACTCGGGCTGTCATTGGACCGCGATTCCCGGACGGGAATATACCGTCAATGACTGCGTCAAGATCAATCTGGCCGCCGTGTTCGAGGTGGCCCTGGACGATATGATGGCGACATCCGATGGCGCCCCCTCTGCCGAACGACTCTGGGAGTGTTTTACGACCCATCTTCGCAAGGCGGTGTATACCACTGCTCAGAGTCTGGATTTCCATATGGATCACATGTACAATGTCTATCCCGAACTGTTCCTGGATCTTCTCTGTCACGGTCCCATCGAACGCGGTCGCGACGCCTCACATGGCGGTGTCGAGTTTTACAATCTGGGGATCGATGCCGCGGGACTGGCCACGGTGGCGGATTCCTTTGCCGCTCTGGAGCAACGTCTGGACCGGGAACAGCGGATGAGCTGGTCTCGCTTTATGGAGATTTTGCATTCCAACTGGCAGGGACAGGATGGGGAAAAGGCACGGCTGATGATGAAGAGCATACCGCGATATGGCAGCGGCGGCTCCCGGGCGGATGAGTATGGCCAAAGCATCGCCGATTGTTTTACCCGACTGGTCACGGAAAAACCGACTCCGAACGGATTCAAGATGATTCCGGGTATCTTTTCCTGGGCCGCTACCATCCTCCTGGGTCAGGATGTGGGCCCGACGCCCAACGGCCGGTTCGACAAGGCACCGATCTCCCATGGCCCCAACCCGGACCCCGGTTTCCGCAAGGACGGCGCCCCCACGGCGCTGGCCGTTTCGGTCGCCCGTGTTCAGCCCGGCTATGGCAATACGGCTCCATTGCAGATCGAGCTGGATCCGGGTACCGCAAAGGGAGAGGAGGGCATCCAACGGGTGACGGATTTTATCAAAAGCCACTTTGAACTCGGGGGGACACAGATCAATATCAATGTGGTGGACAAACAGAAAATTCTCGATGCCCACAAGGATCCCGCAAAATATCCGGACCTTGTGGTACGGGTCACCGGCTTTAGCGCCTATTTTGGCAGCCTCTCCCCGGAATTTCGCCAGATGGTGGTCGACCGGATCCTGTCCGAAGAAGAGTGAGAACGGGCAAAACAGACACAGCAAGAACACCATGACAAGAGTGAACGCATTCAGACAGAGGGACAAAAAAAGCGATTATGCAGACACATGCGAGACAACGGTTTGTCGAGTTTGTAAAAGAGGGCCCATCGAGCCAGCGGCCGGTGGTGTCTCCGTTTCTGCCTGACGCCGGGGTCATTCGTCGGTGCCTGATTCATCTTGGCGAGACCCCCTCTGACGATCCTGTAGCCGATGAAATTCGTCTGGCCGCTATTCTGGATTACGAGCCCATGTTCATGACCGAACTGTCCTCCCTGATCTTTCCCTGGGAACCCGACCCGGATCAGACCGACGATGAGATTGAAACCCGTGTTCTCCGTATCGACGGGCTGGAATGGCGTCATCGTTTGCCCAAGAAAGCGCATTCCTGGAATGACGATGTCGCCTGTCCGGTCAGGGACGAGTCCGATCACGAGTGGATCGTCCACGTTTGTGACCGTATCGCCCACCGGCAGGAGAGCATACGTGATTATTTCCGCCGATTCCGCCGGCGTGTCGGCAACAACGGTGTGATCGTGCTCGGTCATCCCCACCCCTCCTGGCTGGGATACCAGATCAGCCCGGAACAGATCTGGTATCACTGGCAGGATTTTCCCGAGACCTTTAAACAGAGCATGGACGCGATTTTTTCCGCCTCTTGCGTTGTCATGGATATTGCCATAGAGGAAGGAATCGATTTTTGCAGCGATTCCAGCTATGGCCTGGAAATGACCTCCCCGGATTTGTTCCTCGAGATGGACCTCCCCTATATCCAAAATTTTGCAAGATTGGCACATGACAACCACTGCCTGTTTTGGTATCACAACTGCGGCTATACCCGAAAATTGATTCTAGACGGCACCTTTAACCGGATGGGTGCGGATGTGATTGAGACCCTGGCCCCACCCCCGGAAGGGGACAACGATCTGGCCGAATCCCGTCAGGCACTGGACCCTCATATCTGTTCCAAGGGAAATTTCCCCCTGACCCTGCTGCGCGACGGAACCC
>CAYPUH010000370.1:0-3995 GCA_964413725.1 uncultured Cytophagia bacterium | reverse complement strand
CTTGAAGGGTGCATTCGAAATTCAATTTATGGTTTGTTTAACATAAAAATCACCTGAATAATTCTAAAAACAGAGGAGGCTGCGATGATTCATGATTTTATCAACGAACCCTATACTGATTTCTCTGTGCCGGAGAATCGCAAGGAACAGGAAGAGGCCTTGAAAAACGCTGCAGCTCAGTTTGACAGAGAGTATCCGCTTTTCATTAACGGCAAGGATGTCAAGAGTGACCACAAAATGAAAAGTATCAATCCCTCGCACAAAGACCAGGTGGTGGCCACGTTTTATAAAGCTGGAAAGAAAGAAGTGGACAGGGCCATGCAAGCGGCTCTGGATGCCTTTGAAGCGTGGCGCTGGGTAGACCCCAAAGAGCGGGCCCTTGTTCTGCTCAAAGCGGCAAATATCATGAAAAAACGCAAGGCCGAAGTCAATGCATGGCTCATCCACGAAGTGGGCAAGAACTGGGTCGAGGCAGAGGCAGGTACATCCGAGGCGATTGACTTTCTGGAATTCTATGCCCGGGAAATGATACGCTATAGCGAGATAAAAGGCGTACATCCCTTTCCCAATGAATATCCGGAGCTGCACTACATTCCGCTTGGGGTAGGAGCGGTTATTCCACCCTGGAATTTTTCAATGGCCATATTGACCGGAATGACCTCAGCGGCCATCGTCACCGGCAACACCGTTCTCCTGAAACCGGCCAGCGACGCGCCGGCAATAGGATACCGCCTGGTCGAAATTTTTAAAGAAGCTGGACTTCCGGACGGTGTACTGAACTATATCCCGGGCAGTGGCAGCGAAATCGGCGATTATCTGGTACAGCATCCTCAAACCCGCTTTATCTCCTTCACCGGGTCAAAGGAGGTTGGCCTGCGCATCAATGAACTCGCTGCCAAATTGTCCGAGGGACAAATCTGGATCAAACGCGTGATTGCCGAGATGGGCGGCAAGGACACCATTGTGGTGGACGAAACCGCAAACCTGGAAGACGCAGCCAAAAACGTGGTGGGCTCTGCCTATGGGTACCAGGGACAGAAATGCTCGGCCTGCTCTCGCCTGATCTTGCTGGAGGATATTTACGACGAATTCATCGACATGGTGATTGAAAAGACCAAAAAACTAACCATAGGTCCGGCGGAAAATCCGGATAACTATATGGGACCGGTGGTCAATCAGGCCTCTGAAGAAAAAATTCTTTCCTATATCGAAATCGGTAAAAAAGAGGGTAACCTCGTGCACGGTGGTGAAACAACGCCGGGCAATGGATTTTATATCCAACCCACTGTTTTCAAGGACATAGAACCCGGAGCGCGAATGGATCAGGAAGAGATCTTTGGCCCGGTCCTGTCGGTTATCAAAGCCAAAACCTTTGAGCAGGCCATTGATATTGCCAACAGCACCGAATACGGCCTGACCGGCTCGGTTTATACCCTGGATCGTTACAGAATTCCCTATGCCAAGCAAAAATTCCATGTCGGCAATCTCTATATCAACCGCAAATGCACCGGCGCCATGGTGGGCGCACATCCGTTCGGCGGCTTTAACATGAGCGGCACCGATTCCAAAGCCGGCGGAGAAGATTATCTGGGATTGTTCATGCAGGCAAAGTCGGTTTCGGAGAAACTGGTATGACTTTATATTCCTAAATCAACCCTTTAGGACCAGGGAATGAGGCAAAAGTGTTCAAACTTTTGCCTTTTTTTTTCTCTCTGTTTTGGCATAAATATTGAATGTAGTAGTGCAAAAGAGAGTCAATCATTTAAAAATCCACTAGAAATATTGAATTTAAGCAATCTGAAAATTAAATTTTGACCCTTTTGCGCCTCATCGAGGAAAAGAAACTGTGAATAGTAAACCACATTCAGCAATTTTGCTAAAACAAACAGGGAGGTTAAACTCATGAAATTGTCGAATCTAATTTTGCTTTGTCTGGTAGCAGTATTGTTTTATACTGTTCCCATCTTGGCTCAAGCCCAGGAAATCGACACGCGATTACGCCTGGAAGAACTCACCTGTGATCCTGGTTCAGGAACAGGTACATTGAGTTTTTGGGTACAATGTCGCACGGCATCAGGAACATCCTATGACATTGATAAGTGGCAAAATGCTCTGTTTTTTAATCAGGATTTTACTGATCAAGTCAATACGATTACCTTTTCAGACCGATTGTTTCCTTTAAGCGATTATTCCAATTACGATCCTGGTGATGAAACAACCTGGCCGGAAAGATGGTCGAAACTACAAGATCCGAATACCGGCGGTGAAGAAAATGTCTGGATAAGAATTATTTATCAGTATCGAGCCGGAACAAGAGTGCAATCCCCAGCCAACGATGACTGGTGGGATGTGGTAAAAGTGACAGTTAATTTCAATCTTTCATCTGATCTAGGAGAAGTTAATTGGGATCATTCTACAATGCCTCCTGTACCTCCAACACCACCTATTTACACTATTTTTGATCCCCAACGAAATCTCCTTCATCGTGACGAACTTGACGAACTCAGCGATATCCCTTTAAACTGTTTTGGAGAATATCACAGCACCGGAAAAACGGATGCCCGGTACGATTACAATGCCGACACCTACGTCGGTTCCGCTGTTGACGGCGAAAACATCAATGACGCGCCGGATGATCCTTTTCCCGAAGGAGACGGGGTTTCCATTTCAGGCCAGGCTGGAGAGACAGTCAATTTTGATCTCAACGTCAACATACCCTCCGGCACCGAAGCTTATCTTATGGCCTGGGTCGACTGGGACGAAAGCAATACTATGGATCCGGGTGAAGAGGTCTGGGGATCGCCCCAGAACATCACCTCCTCGGGTACACAATCCTATTCAGTCGATATTCCCGGAGCTACATCGCCAGGCAACTACTGGATTCGATTCCGGCTGGCCAATTCCGATGATCCGGCAAATGCCAGTGAACCCACCGGCTATTATCCGGTCGACGGAGAGATACAGGATGAAGAGCTTCAGGTTCAAACTCCCGACGAGATTGATATAGAGGTTACCAAAACCGTTCAAGGTGGTGTTACCGATGTCGTGGTAGGTGAACATTTGACCTATGATATTACAGTTACCAATTACGGACCGGCAGAAGCGACGAATGTTTACCTTTACGAAAATTGGATCTACAACATGGATTACCACAGCCATACAACGACCACGCCCCCCAGCGGAGCAACCTCCACTTATGATCCGGGGAGCTATGAATGGTTTATCGATGCGATTGGAGTTGGAGAAAGTGCCACCCTATCAATAGAAGTGAGTTTTAATACGCCTGGCACTTATACCAATTCAGCCGGATTTGATCATGCAGATCAAGCCGATACCGACCCCACAAATGATGTAGGCACCGCACCTCCGGTCAATGTGGCGCAACAGGAGGCCGATCTGGAAATCATTAAAGGCGCTACTCCTACGATTATGGAAGTAGGCGATCAAACGACCATGACGCTGACCTGTATCAATCACGGACCTGAGGATGCTAGCAGTATCGATATTTGGGACATGATTCCGGCTGGCTTTACTTTAAACAGTCAATCCGGAGATGGTTCCTACGCATCCAATACATGGACAATTCCAAGTCTGACCAGCGGCAGCACCGCCCAAATCGACCTGGTTTTGGATGCGGTTACAGCAGGTTATTATACAAATTGGGCTATTCGACAAAACAGCACACCCATTGATCCGAACTGGCGCAACGACCGCGATACCGAAACATTGATCGTTTTGCCACAACAACCTGTTGATTTAGCTGTAACGAAAACGGTTTCACCGGAATATATACTTGTGGGCGAAACCGCAACTTTTACCGTTACAGTATCCAAGACAAGTTTTACAGACCAAATCTATGATATTCAGGTACAGGATATCTTGCCTGCGGGTGTCGTGCTGCAAAGCGCAACACCAAGTCAGGGAACCTATGATTCTGATCCCACCAGCAATACCTACGGTATCTGGAATGTCGGCGATCTTACCAGCAATGGATC
>CAYPUH010000369.1:0-3997 GCA_964413725.1 uncultured Cytophagia bacterium | reverse complement strand
CAATTGAAACGTCCTGAATCCGGATGCGGATTGAATATTGTTCCGCTTGATGTGGACACTGTAATACTCGTTGAAATTGTCCAGACAATCGACTTTGTGGCCCTCTTTGAGCAGACGCTCTATAAGATGAGATCCAATAAAGCCGGCCCCCCCGGTAACCAAAACCCTCATAAAACAACACTCCTCGTGCTACTGACATAGGTTCGGTGCATCGCACCCATCCCATACACTCTATATGACAAAACTACCAATCAAGTAAAACCCGGATCCTGTGAACACAGGATCCGGGACATTTGGGGTCGGGCCATAAAGCTGGATACCATGATATCTTGCAGAGACAAATCGGATTCGGGTGCCAATTGAATCCTTGAAATCAACGGAAGAGTCTACCGACAGGTGAAGCGTTTCGTGATCCCAATCATTCAGTCAGAGGTGACCTGCTGCTATTGACTCCGGAAGACAAGGACCAGGATATAAGGCGTGACTATAACATGCACCTGACGTTGCATACGTTATACTCGAACCTGACAGTTTTGCTCTCGTTCGCGTCCCGTTGAGACAGCCGGGTAGAATGGTATTCTCGATTCTCACCCGGATCCGGTTGACAGACCGGACACCATTGATTCTCTTCTTGTTGTGAATTCAGGCCCTTCATGCAACAAGGATGATTCAAATGGGGATACGGCGCGTCACACCGAATCCCTGTATCAATAATGGTAATAACTATATTGATTCTGAATCAGGGTTGAATCCGCACCGTTTAATATAACACCAATAAAATTGGTGGGGATGGCGTTGAAAATATCCAGTTTTTCCTGCGCTTTGTATTTATCGGTCTTGTCGGCCCGGACCACCAACGTAAGGGCGTCGGCTTGTGCGCCCAGGACCACCGCGTCTGTCGCTGCCTCCAACGGGGGTGTATCCAATACAATAAAATCGAACTTGCGCCGTACCTCCTCCAAAAACCGTTTCATCTGCAGGGATCCAAGCGATTCGGATGGATTGGGGATCATCGAGCCACAACTCATGAGCGAGAGATTGGGAACATGGGTCTGCTGAATCACCCCCAGCAGGGATTTTTTATTGTTGAGATAGTCGGTCAATCCGGGGTCCTTGTCAAGGCCGAAGGTGTTGTGCAACACGCCACGCCGCAAATCCGCATCCACGAGCAGAGTGTTGGTCCGCTGCTGTGCGAGAATGATCGCCAGATTGCTGGCGGTAAAGGATTTTCCCTCTTCCTGTCCCACACTGGTGATGACCAGCGAGTGGATGGGAGTGTCTTTGCGTGAAAACAGCAGATGGGTTCTCAGAGCCCGATAAGACTCTCCGATCGGTGTGGGCGAATAATCATGGGTTACCAATTGCCGATCCACCTGGCGGATTTTTTCATAGTCGGAATAATCCGGAATGTCGACAAAATCTACCAGCGGTATGGCCCCAATTACATCCAGCTTTAAAAACTTTTCTACATCCTGTATGGTTCGCAGTCGACGGTCCATCAGATCGATAACAATAGAGATCACCATGCCAAGCAAAAATCCCAAACCACCTCCCAACAACACCTGCTGCTTTTTGGTGGGATTGATCGGATGGCTGGGAGGAACAGCCGGTTCCAGGATCTCGATCTTTTCCTCTTCCACGGCGTCACTGACAGAGTACTTTTGGATTTCGGCCAGATGCCGATTATACAATTCCTGATTGATGGCCAGACGATTTTTCAATTCGTTGAGTCGCGACTCGTCCTTGGGAAAGGTACTGAGTTGATTCTGCATCTCTTTCACCTGTTGGCGGTGCTCGTTTTCCTCTCGTGCCAGGGTGTTGAGATATTTCGAGGCAAAGGCAATAATATCTTCCTGAGTCTGATAGATCTCGTTTTCCAGTTCCTGAACTGGACCGTATTCCTTGGAATAGGCGTCCACCAATCGATCATATCGTTGTTCCTGATCTGACAGCGTCTCACGCAAAATGGCCAGATTGGGCTCGTTTTCCATGGGTTTAAAAGTCGCCAGCTGCCGGACGATGTAACGGCGATACTGAATGGGGTCGGCAGTATCTTCTTTCTCGGTTAACCGGTCCAGAAGATTTTTCAGCTGTTCCCGATATTTGGGAATCCGCTGTAATTCTTTTTTGATATTGATAAGCTCATCGGTCAACGACCGTTTTTCAGCTTCCAGCGACAGCGGATACTTTGCGGAAAACCGTCGCAGCTCCTCCTCGCTCTCGCGCACCGCATCTTCGGCGGCCTGGAGTCGTCGCCTCAACGCGTTCATGCGCGTATACTCATCCCGATCCTTGAGCCCGGTGGTCTCCTGGACATACACCTGAGCGATTCGGTTGAGCTCTTCGGCCAGCTCGAACGGATCGGTACCCGTCTTGCTCAGCTGCATGGTGCGGCCGGTTTTGCTGATGACCACTTTGACATTGCCAATTTCGTGCAGTGCCCGCCGGAATGGCAAAATCCGAAACCGAACCGTATTGGCACTCTGCACCAGTTTAGGCGACAGCCGAAATGAGAGGCCGTTGATAAAACGCAATTCCTCGACAGCATCCCATATCACAGCACTGTCGATCACCACCTCGTGGTTGGCCACCGTCTGTTTGAGATAATAATCCCCGGACTGGGTGGTCTCGAGAATATAGTGTCCCGCCACAGGATCTTTGGTGGTCGAAAATTCTGTAAAGATATCGTCCCGGTTCTGACCCAGTGAGCTCTTTTCGATTTTTAAAGCCAATCCCAGACGCGCCGCAACCCGTTCCTTGAAATCCCGGGTCGCCATCTCCAGTTGCCGCTGTCGACTCAGGATCTGACCCGCATCTTCATCCAGCTTTAAGGTTCGGAGAAGAACCTTTGCCTCGTAGATCATTACTTCATTCTGGATCTGTACGTAAAAAAACGCTCCGGAAATCAGGGTCAACAAAATAATCAACCATTTTCGCTTCCAGAGACCACGTAACAGTTTGCCAAAATCAAATTGCGAGCTTTCTTCCTGCTCCAGATCGACCGGCTGATTGAAATTAAATTGATCCATAATGAATACCCGAATCCTGTGCAACAGAATCCAAACACAACCATCTTTTTGAAACCATTTGATTATTGGATAATGATTATTCTACCCGAGAGGTCATGATTACAGTTTAAAATGTCGGAGAGCCGACGACACCAGACCTTCCGGCGAAGCGGATCTGGAAACAGATTCGATGTTCCGACAGAGGACCTGACTCATTTGTTATAGTTTTCCATGGTAAAGTAGAAAATCAAAATCGACATCCCGAACTGCACATAACGCATAATGGTATTGGCGGAGATTCGGTTTACCATTGAGACAGCGATTTTATCGCCAGACCGAATCCCGAGTTCAAACAGCGAGCTGCCTCGATAAAAGGCATCAAAAAAATCCTCATACAGAATTTCGCCCTCTCGCTCGATATAAACATCCTCCAAACGCGAACCGGAAAGTCCACCCACCTCGTTCAAGGCTTCCCAAAACGACTTGTTCAGATTCATCCGATACATGCCCGGTTCCTGAAAACCTCCTCGGAATTCAAGCCGCACCAACGGAACCACGATCACCTGAGGGTCTTTGGCGAACGGCTTAAATTTTTCCTTGATCATCTCTGCAATGGTGGGAGCGGTCTGACCGGCCACTTTGAGTTTGCCCATGGAAAAAAGATAGATATCCCCAGCACCATCGACAATAAATTCTTTGTCGTGAAAATTGGACAAAAACTTTTCATTGCTGATGGGAAAGAGTCCTTCATATACGAACAGTTTGATGGCATCACCGGATGACACCTTAAGTTCATCAATAGAGTCAACTGGCTGAGTCAACCCATTGGGGATATGAAGCAACAGTGTGCACAACAAAACAACAGAAGCCATTCGAAGACGCATGCTTTTCTCCTTACTCAAAACCCTAATCGTTTACCCCCGAATCTGTGTTAACGCAATCCAAAAAGTTCTTTTGCAGCCATTTGGCATTCGGACAGAGAGGCGTTC
>CAYPUH010000368.1:0-3998 GCA_964413725.1 uncultured Cytophagia bacterium | reverse complement strand
GAATCCCTCTTTCGGTTCATGTCGCCGATGACTCTGAGATTGGTCGGGTACTGGTTGTTTTCCGCATCGATGGCCATGTCATCGAAAAACAGATTCCAAGAGAATCGAATGAGGTTGATGTCCCGGTGCAAGTACAGGTTATAACGCCCAACACCCCCCTCTATTTGACGGCAGACACCACTCGCATGATCGAAACCCTCTCGGAAGGAGAGCAACTATGGGTTACGGGGCAAAAAAAGTCTTTTTTGCAGGTACAATCGCCTGAATACCGGACGGCATATATCGATCCAAAAGCCACCCTCGTGCTGCGGTATGGTGTAAAGTATTCCACGGTCATTTCGGATTCTATCCTGGGGGATCATTCTAGCCTGGATTATCGCCTCGTTGTACTGGATGAATATGGCAATTCCACAGAAACACCGTGGTACCCTCTTCGGGTGCTTACGTTTGTTCAGGTGCAGGCTTTGTTGCAGGGGCAGTCGTTGAATCCAGGCAATACTCCTGTATACCGTCATCCTTTGTTTTTGATTTGCACCGGGTTGATTTCCGCGGGTCTTGTCTATGCTGTGGGGACGGAAGCCCTTTAGCCTGTCAGGAGGCATCGTGTCCGACGCTCCTGACCGCACACCGGCACCGGAGTGACACAAAAAGCCGGTAGGCACAACCAATGCCCTCTTCTTTAACGATAATATGAGAGTTGATACATTCTTTCCATGTGTTCTCAGAGAATATTCATCGGTCTATAATCCGTGGAAGCCTTTCATGTCCGGACGCGTACAAAAAGTGCTCTTTCTTATCATCCGGTGGGTGCTGCTGTTATTTTTTTACCCTCTGCTTTCTTATGGCAATCAGCAGTCACCCATCGCCCTGTCTTCCGAGGATCCCGACTCGATACAGTATTCCATTCAAACGGTTGATATACGTCACTTTCCCCGGATACGATGCTTCTTGTCTGTCAGGGATTCGATGGGCAGCCCCCGTTCAGGAATGGATACAGAACGATTCAAAGTCTATGAGGATGGGACACCTCTCTCAGTCGATAGGATAGACTCACCATCCCCTGAATGTCGATCCTCTGTGGATATGGTATTTGCTATCGATGTAACCGCCAGTATGCCCAATCAACTCGAAACCCTGCAATCCCGTCTGCCTTCTCTATTGGATACCTTGTCCCTCCATGGTGTCGACTGGCGTGTCGCCTTGATTGGTTTTGACGACAACTTGCGTTACGTGCAATCTTTTTCACAAAGCATCGATGAAATCGTCACCACATTGTCCAGGTGGACCGCAGATGGTGGTGGAGATGCCAGGGAAAATGCTCTGGAAGCGCTCTATCAGGGACTTTTTTTTGCATACAGGCCTTTTAGTCAGAAATGGTGTGTGCTCATTACCGACGCTGATTATCATGAACTGGAGGAGAATGGTGAAGGTAAAACCAGCTTCACGACCGACCGGATCATCTCATTATACCAGGAGCAACAAGCATCGGTTGTCACAGCTGGCCCCGCTCTTAAAAAGTTTCAACGGCTTGCACGGGAAACAGATGGATTTTACTATCCGATTCAATCGTTGACAACGCTATTTGAGATGTTCTCGGATGTTTTGACGCTTCAGACGGTTTTGGAATTGACTTCATCGGTGAGTGATACCTCTGTAATGAATCATACGATCACCATTCGAACTGAAGATGAAAACGCTGTTTCAGATCAATTCCACTATACTTTGGGAACCCCCGCTCAGTCCGTTCATGATTTAACGGCGATCGCTCTGTCCCCCGACAGCATTCTCTGTCGCTGGCGCTGGATTGACGCGAGTCATTCTGGAGGTATCACTCTGGTCAGGCATCCATCCCGGCCAGTGGAACGACCGGAAGAGGGAGTCATTGTCTATGAGGGCGGAGGGTTGTCTTTTATTGATGATACTGTGAATGCGGATCAGTCCTATACGTATACCGCTTTTGCGTTCAATGAACAGGGACGATATGTTGCTTTCGATCAGGCCGTTCACACGTCCTGCTCGACCTGGCCGGTACAGGGATACCAGACCGTATGGAAGAAAGAGATTTTGACCCCCAATACTCTCAACACCGTCACCGCAATAGATTCCAGTCATGCCTGGATCGCAGGTGAAAGGGGGGCGTTTTTCAAAAAGGAGCTAGGCTCGTGGACGGGACACCAATTGAGTTTCCGCTATCAGCTTGGGGATTTAATGTTCATTGACCCCAACCGTGGATGGATGGCGGGAAAAAAAGAGTCTGGTGATTATCTGTTGTTTCATAGCCAAAATAGTGGCAAGCAGTGGTCCAGTACTCCCTACGACCTTACAAACCAGCTGGAGCGACTTTTTTTTCTTACCGACTCGGTGGGATATGCTGTGGGTGGTAAGGGTTTGATACAGAAAACACGTGATGGGGGGGGAACCTGGACAGACTGTTACCGGAACAATCAATATCATTTTAACGCGGTTCATTTTTTGGATATCAACACCGGATGGGTTGCGGGTTCCGAGGGACTGATCACCAAAACAAAGGATGGAGGGCATCATTGGATTCTTCAATCCAGCGGAATCAGCAGCACCATTCTGGATCTGGTTTTTGTCGATTATCAAACAGGCTGGGCTGTCTCGGAAGATGGAGAGGTGCTGATAACCACAAACGGAGGTCAGACCTGGACCGGCTCTCGTCTGACCTACGAGTCTCTAAATGCCATCGACTTTTTTGACTCAAATCATGGTGTCGTGGTCGGCAACTCGGGGGTCTGTTTTGAGACCCGAAATGGCGGTGGACGGTGGGTTCGATGTAACCTCGGAACGGATGTCGATTTGAACGATGTTTGTATTCTATCTCCTCTGAATGGTTGGATGGTTGGCGCCAATGGAACACTGTTTGAACGACGTCGATATCTATCCAACACCACACAGATCGGGCTCGAGGTGTTTATCCGAAATTTGGATACACAACGCTTTCCCCATCTTCGAACGTTGGTATCGGTCATCGATTCAGAGCATCAGGCGCCCGTAAGGTCATTAGAGGCCTCCAATTTCACCTTACGTGAAAATGGGCGCGTTCAATCTCTTGATGCTGTGAATCACTTTATGGGCGACCATGCCAATCCCGTGGATATTATTCTGATCGTCGATCAAAACGTGTTGGCCGGTCAGTTTGAATCCCTTCAGGGTGGACTGGGAAGTTTTTATGAAAACCTGAACCAGGCGGATATTCCGTCCCGCTATGCTTCTGTGGTTTTTTCTGACCAGATAGAAGCTCTGTATCCCTTTGAGGATTCGCCCGCGTCACTGGTTCATGCGTTCTCCTCTTTCAGAGATCCCGAGGGTGTGTATACGAGCGAACCGATACAGGCTGTAAACCGTGCCCTGGCTTTGCCAGGAGAGGAGAGTCATGAGACTCTATTGCTGCTGATAACAGATACAATGATCGATGGCTCCTCAACCGGCCTCGATTCGTTGTTAACGGCTCTTGAACACAAATCGGTCCCGGTTTTTGTCGCGGCCCCACAGAACCAGGTTTATCGCTCGATGACAAGTCGCACCGGCGGCATGATGTTGGGAGGGCGGTCCTTTGATGACGATGTCTTTGACATAGTATCCGACTGGATTTTGTCCCAATATGTAATTTATAGTCAAAGTGAAGCGACTGCAGATTCATCAAAACGACGTCTCGTCGATGTGACGGTTGAATACAATAACAAAGGAGGATATGCGGCCGAGGAATTCGAGACACACTCTTCGTCTCTGTCCGTGTCCCCTTCACGAATCCTCGCCCTGCCGGACCAAAACTTTACACTGGATCTGAACGTTAACTATATCTCAAACAGCACGGGGCTGGATCTCAGCATACACTACGATTCCACTCGCATCGCTCCTGTCCGTGTTACCGAAGGAGATTTTTATCAGCAGAGGGGTGCATCTGCAACCCTTACAACACCTCACCGACCCGGGGAGCAGGTTTTGGACCTGTCAATAACGCGTTTTAACACGAA
>CAYPUH010000367.1:0-4049 GCA_964413725.1 uncultured Cytophagia bacterium | reverse complement strand
CCGGTTAACGGACACCACCCTCACATAAACCTTGTGAAATCAAGGTTACTTTTAAAATTTCATTTCTAAATCGATCCTGGTGATCGGACAATATAATAAATTGATTTTAATGCAATTAAAGGTTGGTGTCCGGTTTGTCAACCGGACACCAGTGAAAACGGATATATTATGTAAAGGTTCCATCGCGTTCTGACGCGACCCACAGGGGTGAATAGAGTATATTAACAGGGCGAACCCGCTGGGTGGCCCGGTTCTCAATCAAGCGCCTCGAGCCGTTCTACCATATCCTCAGATCCGAGATACCCCACCTCCCTTAATTCAGGGACCGGAGTTTGCTCTGAGGTTTTGAAGAGCAGCGTTGGCATTCCGGAGACATCATAGGCGTTCATGAGTGCCCGGGTTTGGGAATCCGGTGCTGTACAATCGACTTTGATCATGTTTATCGTTTCGGCTGCCTCTGCAACACGAGGGTCTCTGAACGTTTCACGGTCCATCTGTTTGCACGGTGCACACCAGTCCGCATAAAAATCGATAAAGGTGGGCTTTTGGGGGTCGATACGTTCGTTCAATTGTTCCACATTCGAGACATGAATCCAGTTAATTTGAGAGGCCTTGGCAGCAAGGGCCTGATTCATCCAAATCACGCCTAAAACCATCACGATAATGCCAAAGATCTTTCGAGAACGGGAAAAGAACTTAGAGTAACCGGAAGACTGATCTAGAAACCCGAGCAACAATCCGCCGAACAACGTAACCAGTGACAGCAAGAAACCCAGTTTGTCGTAAACCCGTTCAAGTTGAGGCAGAAGGAAATATATGGCAACGCCCACCAATAAAATGCCAAAAAGTTTGCGAATCCACACCATCCACATGCCCGATTGAGGAAGTCGATTCAAAAGACCGGAAAATGTCGCCAAAATCAGGTAGGGCAATCCCAATCCCAGGCCCATCACAAAAAATAAGAGAGCGCCTTTGGTCACCAGACCCAGTTTGGCGACCAGGCCGACCAGGCCGATGATAATACCGGCGGCGCAGGGAGCGATAACGATGCCCACCGTAATCCCCATGATAAAAGACCCCAAAACACCCTGCCGTGCCCCCCCCAGTTTGGTAAGCAGCCAGCTGGGGACAGTTATTTCAAATGCACCGAACAAGCTCGCGGCCATGGACAGAATGATCAGACTGATGACAACCACAAACCATGGACTCTGAAATAAAAAGCCCCACTGTTGCCCAGCCAACCCGGACACAAGACCCAATAAAGCAAACGAGAGAGCGATACCGATCAGGTAAAAAAGGGCGTGTGTAAAACTGGACCCTGGGGTCCGGTCGCTGGTGCCGCCAAAATAACTGACCGTCATTGGTATGACGGGATAGACACAGGGGGTCAGATTCAATGCCAGACCGATCACAAAAAAGGCAACAACAGCATATAGCAGTCCTTGTTCGATAATCTCTTTGGCTCGTTGTTCGTCCGCTGTTAAGGAGATAGGGGTCTCAGATTCTTCAGGCGTGTCTGTCAATGCGGAAAATACCTGAACGTTTGTCTGGTTGACGGACTCTCCGGGTTCTGCGATCTCCAGAGTGTCTCTCAAGACCTGCTCCTGGGGTACGAAACAGGTATTGTCATCGCATCCCTGATAAGAGAGCGTCGCCTCAACAAGGAAACGATCCAGATCCAGTTCCGAAGACAGAGTGACAGGAGTTACCAAGACCACCTCATCCTCATAAACGGCTATGGGGTCTTTGGAAAAGGCAAAGGACTTTACTTTATGGGCGGGATATCGGGTTTTTCCGAAACTGACACCAGGATAGCCCGTAAAACTGACCCGAGTAGGAATCAGAAAAGACTGTGATGGTGAATGAGAGTTGATATGGAACCCTTTTTGAATGTTCAGAACCAGAGCGAGCTCAAAAAAAGATCCCGGTTGGGCTCTATCCACAGAAAAAAACAGTTCCGCTTTGAGTATATCAGGTTCCTGAAAATCCTGCGCTTGGGAAAACGGGATACTCGCAAGGAATAATAAAATGACCAAGGGATACAGGGATTTCATATGAACCTCTGCTTGTAACGGTTGAGCGGTAAGATGATTTTAAAATTTGATGATAAATCAGAGGAAAGGATTCAGAGTGCAGAATGGAGCCGTTTTGAGCTCAATCCCGGAACCCACGTGGCAGGCAATTCCATCCATGTGGCTCCGGAGGTAAAAGGCCTCTCGCCCAGTCACATTTACAGGCACGTGGACAAGACCATAACTCAAAACTCAGATATACCCTTCTCGCTTGGCATATCCTTCCAGGATTTTCTGTAGCATTTTGCGGCCGCGAAACAATCGCGACATAACGGTACCGATGGGGCGATCGATAATATCTGCGATTTCTTTATAGCTAAAGCCTTCAACATCCGCCAAAAGAATGACCATACGAAACTCTTCTGACAATTGGGACAGCGCACTGCGAATATCATCGTCGAACAATTCTTCGTAATTGCTCTCATCAAAGCCAGTCCATTCAGCGGTTTCCTGATAGCCATCAGGATTTTCGATTCCAAATTCCACCTTTTCGAATTGGACTTTTTGTGGGGTCCGGGTCTTTTTTCGATATCGATTGATAAAGGTGTTGGTAAGAATTTTGAATATCCAGGCCTTGAAATTGGTGCCCTGTTGATATTTGTCAAAAAATCTAAATGCTCTCATGTATGTATCCTGCACCAGATCCTCCGCCTCCTCTGTATTCCGTGTCATGCGGAGGGCAGTACTATACAGAGAGTCCATATGTTCAAAGGCTATCTGTTCAAATTTTTCTTTGTATTCCACGGGTAACTACCGTTTTTTGATCAACTGTTATAGGATTTCAGGTACGGAAAGACGAGCATGTTATTGGAACCCCCTCTATAAATAAAGTTAATAAATTAAGACAATATTACAAAAGAATTTTTCCATATTTGAGTAAAAAGAACAAGCCGCGGAATAAAAATCAAAGGAATCACATTCTCGATTCGTCTTTCCAGCGACTGATACGCCATTTACCATCATAGGGGTTTTTGACGAAATTGAAAATGGCTGTGCCCTGAAGCGAAAACTCACCGGCGGGGCCGAATAGATTCAGGCTTAGGGTTTTGGACAGTTCGGCGGTATCATCCTCTTTGAATTCATAAATGGTTTTGTTCCAGGTCAGAGAAACGGTATCAAAGTTACGAAAGAGTTTTCCCGTCGTTTTCAGGTCCACATCCCGATGCCAGGAAACATAATGGCCGGAATTGCCGATATTGGGATCAAAGTAAACAAAAACGAAAGAACTATCGAGCAATTCCGCATAAGCGAGGGAATCTTTGAAATTATAGGCATAGGCGAAATTGGTGAGGACGTCTGCAGGTGTTTGTTGTTCGGTGAGGATGAGGGTCGTTTCAGCATTTTTTTCCAGGGCAGGCGCAAAGGGGTTGGTGCAGGTCCAGAGGAACCCCGCTGTAAAAAAGAGGACACTGAGAAAAGAAAAGAATCGTCTATTCATCATAATCAGTGCTGGAGGTAAAAAAAAAGCGGTGCACATTGTGTGCACCGCTGTATAAAGATTCACATAACACTTTACTGGAGCATAAAGACAACCGGAATTCCCACCCACACTTTAACGGGTTTATCGCGTTGTTTGGCGGGTTTCCATTTTACGGATTTAATCGCCGCGATGGCCGCTTCGTCACAACCATTGTTTCCGAGAGATTTCAGAATTTTGGTGTCAACGACATTTCCCTTTTCATCGATCAGCACATTTACGACAACTCGTCCTTCAACACCGGCTTTTCGAGCAATTTCGGGGTATTGAAGATTTTTCTGAATGGCCGCAAATCCACCGATAGGATTTGGGGGTTCATCATACGCGACAAAGATCTGAGCAGATCCTCCGGTTTCCTCTTCCGGCGGAGGAGGTGGTGGAGGTAGCTCGGTCAGATCAATATCCGTCGACTCGATGGTTGCATCCTCGGGGATATCCTCATCTTCACTCTCTACCGGGATAGAGGGACGCTGAGGAGCAGGGGCCCTTTTGGTCTGTTC
>CAYPUH010000366.1:0-4072 GCA_964413725.1 uncultured Cytophagia bacterium | reverse complement strand
CAAATCGTCAATACTTTTGACGCCGAATTTGTAAAATAAGGTAGAGAGACCATGAACAAGAATATGTCGGGTTTGCTGAAACAAGCGCAAAAAATGCAGGACGCCATGCAGAAAGCACAGGAGGGTCTGTCGGAGATTACGGTTGAGGGATCTGCCGGGGGTGGAATGGTTACCGTTAAAGCAACAGCTGAGCAAAAAATACTCGAGATTAAGATCAATCCCGAGGTCATCGATCCCGACGACGCGGAAATGCTGGAGGATATGATCCTGGCCGCGGTCAATCAGGCGATGGACGTGGCCAAAAAACGGGCCCAGGAAGAGCTGAGTTCTGCGACAGGAGGAATGTTGCCGAACATTCCTGGACTGGGTTAGGTTGACATCGGGAGTTGGGGATGATCTTTACATCTAAAACGGTGGAACGGGCGATTCAGGAGTTGAGCAAGTTGCCCGGTATCGGACGCAAGTCAGCACAGCGCACGGTATTTCATCTTCTCAAATCTCCTGCTGAGGATGTTGAGCACCTGGCACGATCCTTACTCGAGCTGAAAGCGAATGTCCGTACCTGTTCCATCTGTTTCAATATCACAGAAGAGGATCCCTGTGCCATTTGTCAGAGTGACCGTCGGGATACGGGTGTCATTTGTGTCGTGGAAGAAGCCAGTGATATCCTGGCGTTTGAGCGCAGTGGTGAATTTAAGGGACGATACCATGTTCTTGGAGGGGTCCTGTCTCCACTTGATGGCGTCGGGCCCGATGATTTGAATATCAAAGCCTTGTTGAAACGTCTGGATGACTCTGTACATGAAGTGATTGTCGCTACAAATCCCAGCACAGAAGGAGAGGCCACTGCTCTTTATTTATCCAAATTGATCAAACCTCTGAATATATCGCTCTCGAGAATCGCCCGCGGTATTCCTGTGGGAGCTGACCTTGAATATGCTGATGATGTCACTCTCATGCGCGCCCTTGAAGGCCGGGTTTCCCTTTAATTTATTTTAAACTTGCCTTTATCGAGTTTTTTGTTTTCTTTACCATAATAGATCCAGGATCGAGACTTTGGATCGAATTTTCAGAACGCCCTTCGAGTGCCACCTGTCAGACTCGATATTGTTTCCCCGGCATCCCATTTTTGTGTGATGCTGTACATTCTAAGGTCGGGATTCATTCCGGCCTTCTCTGCTATGGGGTTCACATAATGTAAATGGAAAGATTGTATGACCTGGAAACAACGGATTGCGGTGTTTATTGCGACGACGGGATTGTCCGGTTATTTTCCCATTGCTCCCGGCACGGTCGGGTCTCTGATCGCCATTGTCGTGCTTTTTATGTTACCGCCTCTTCACTGGTGGATTCTGTTGTTGGCAACGATGCTGGTTTATAGTATTGGCATCTGGACAGCATTTGTTTGTGAACAGTTGTGGCGGGAAAAAGATGCCGGCAAAATCAACTGGGATGAGGTGGCGGGTATGATGGTGACGGTAATCGCCGTTCCTCATTCGGTGTTTACATTTGCCAGCGCCTTTTTTTTGTTTCGGATTATGGATATTGTGAAACCCTTTCCTGTCAGGCAGCTGGAACCCTTGCCACATGGTTGGGGGGTTATGAGCGATGATATTATGGCCGGAATTTATGCCAATGTCATTCTTCAGATTTTGTTTCGCTGGGCTGCGATTTTACCCGTTTGATGGGCCAAGCAAGTGTTGTCTTTGATAGATTGGACAAGTGGGGTGGAATGTTGACCTCCATCGAGGGTTGCCATCCAGCTGACACAACAGTCCGGCAATGAATTTGACGCATGTACCCTCGAATTCTTGACGAAACATTCCGACCCTGTCGCTCAGACTACATATTGGCTGGCGACAATCTGATGGTGGTGTGCTGTAATGAAGATTGAAATTCTTTCGATTGGTGATGAGTTACTGATCGGACAGACAATCAATACCAATGCCTCGTGGATAGGAGAACATCTGGCTCTTTTGGGTGTGGCTCCCTCTAGAATATCCACGGTTGGGGACGATCTTAATGATCTCAAGAGTTCGTTTCAGATGGCCAGTGATCGCTCGGATGTCGTCCTGGTGACGGGAGGCCTTGGTCCGACTCATGATGATGTCACCAAGACTGTGGTGACCGCATTATTAGAGTCCAAACTGATTCTCAATAAAAATATATTAAAGGACATCCGGCAGCGGTTTGCCCGGCGTGGCCTTGCCATGGCCCATGTCAATGAAAATCAGGCTTACGTCCCGGAGAAAGTGGATATATTATCCAACGATTCCGGAACCGCACCGGGATTTAGGTTTCAATGGAGAAACGCCCTCTTTTATGTGATGCCGGGTGTTCCGTATGAAATGAAATCAATGATGAAACGTTTTGTCCTTCCGGACCTGCAAGAGACGATCCAGGGACCCATATTCAAGACGCGGATGTTGGCCACCACCGGAGTTCCGGAGAGCACCCTCTTTGAAACCCTGGGAAATATCGAGGACATCGAGCATCTGACGCGACTGGCCTTTTTGCCCAGTTTACTGGGTGTCCGGATACGACTGACCGCCGTGGCGGATACTGAAGCTGCCGCAACAGACAAACTCAACCAGGCTGAAGTGTTGATCCGTAGCCGGATTGGGACGGCAATTTATGCTGGTGAGGATATTCCTTTGCAGGATGCTGTGGCGAGGCTTTTGATACAGAATCATAAAACCGTTGCCGTGGCCGAATCGTGCACCGGGGGACTTTTGGCCAGCAAACTCACAGATGTCTCTGGCAGTTCATCCTTTTTTGAGAGAGGTGTTATCTGCTACAGCAATAGCGCCAAAATGGAATTGTTGGGCGTTTCCAGACAATTGATAGAATCCTACGGAGCGGTGAGTGAACCGGTCGTTCGTGCGATGGCCAGTGGGATCAGAGGTCTGGCAGGTACCGATTTTGGTTTGGCTACGACTGGAATTGCGGGACCCACCGGCGGTAGCGAGGACAAGCCGGTTGGACTGGTCTATATTTGTCTCGTCGACGGCAAAGAGATGATCGTTCAGGAGCACCATTTTACACAGAGTCGCTATGGAAACAAGTTGAGAACCGTACAGGCCGCTCTGGATTTGTTGCGAAAAAAAATACTTGGATGGGTCAATGAATCGTCGATCCCCGAACCTGACCATTCCAGAGGACAATGATGCAGACGGCCAGGCTGTTTATATGTCATGAGATTTCCGATCGGATCAAGAAAGAGTTTTCTGCACTGCGTCGAGAGCTTTCACAACAGAGCCGGGGCGTACGATGGGTTAAAGAAGATGCCGTACACATTACTCTCAAATTCCTCGGCGATACAGAGATGTCCCGAATCCCGGTGATAGAACAGGCTCTTTTATTTGCCGCATCTGCAATCGAGATCTTTTCCGTGTCCGTTCAGAACACAGGAGCCTTTCCAAATTTTAAACGGCCTCGTGTTTTTTGGATTGGATTGAATGACAAGACTGGAAATGCTGTTCAAGTACAGGAAAACATTGAACAGGAACTCGAAACGGTGGGAGTGCCACGGTCAGACAAACCATTTCATCCACACCTGACTCTGGGACGAGTGAAAAATCCTAAAGAGGCAATCCCTGTCACAACCCGATTGGAGAACCTGGTCGTCGATTGGGGAGAACAAACAATCGATACCGTAACCCTAATGAAAAGTGACTTGACGCCGACAGGTCCTCTTTACACGCCTTTGCGTCGAATAGCTCTGTCATCGACAGGATGAGGAACGAGGGGCTCACTCGTGTAAAAGATGGGGGTAATGATTAAAACGTGTTGAGGTTTAACTATGGCTGACGAAAAGAATGAAAAGCGTAAAGTGTTGGAAACCGCCATGGCCCAGATCGACCGGCAGTATGGCAAGGGGTCGATTATGTGGCTGGGTGAAGACCGGATTGTGAATGTGGCCGTGATTCCTACCGGATCGTTGTCCCTGGATGTGGCACTGGGTGTCGGTGGTGTCCCTCGCGGCCGAGTGATCGAGATTTTTGGACCGGAATCCTCGGGCAAGACAACTCTGGCGTTGCATATTGTGGCTGAAGCTCAAAAACGATCCGGA
>CAYPUH010000365.1:0-4082 GCA_964413725.1 uncultured Cytophagia bacterium | reverse complement strand
GGCGTTAACGGACAGAATCCCTGTTGCGCCAATGCTGCCCTTCGGACAGGTTAGAGTGAACACCGAATCCACCGTCCAGGTCCGCGTCGTCTCATCTCCCCATTTCATACCCACACCCGGAATCAAATTGACACTCGCAAGATCCAGGCTTGTTTCCTGGCGGTTGTCATAGCGGGAACCCCGATCGAACAGCGTATCCGGATCCACGGTTACCCGGACCCGAATCGATCCGGGAGGCAGTGAAACCGGGACAGAAGCTCCGACAGTACTATACGCATCTACCTTTACGGTATCCCGCCCCGACACATGCCACATCCCTGCGTCCCTTGCCTGATGTTCGAACAAGACGGGCACAGATGTGGCGGATTGACCGGAATGGTTCTCCACCCTGGCCGATACACGCAAAAGCTCACCGCCGCCAAAGGAAACCGATTGAGCCTGTACGGCCAGATCCACACCCTCATCCGGTTGTAACACACGATACTCGCCCGTATGGGATCGATTCGAGATATCGATCGCGTAAAACCGGTAAGAGACAGGGCCGCGCATATCAAACACCTCACTCTGATACCAGCCGGATGAAAGAGCCTCGAGGGAGAGAGAATCCGGTCCCACCACCATTCCGACCTGTTGCAGCGGATCCCGATGATGTATATAGACCTGTACCTGTACGCGATCATGATCGGGATACAACACGCGAACCGAGTCAAACATCACCGCTCGCAACGAAAAATAAAGAGACCCATGCAAGCGATGCAGTCCCATATCGTCTTCTGCAAAGACCGAAAGGTGGCCATCCCGGCCCGTAAACGATTCGGGGATAGGCACCGAAAAGTCCATATGGGATCCAAACACCGGCTTTCGGGTCTCATCGATCACCACCCAGTCGCTGTCCGTGACCGCAACCGTGCTATGGCCCTGAGGAAAGGGAAGATCCACTGTGATGTGAAGAGAATCACCAGCTTGCACCAGCACTTGCTCACTGAACACCGCCAGGGTATCTCCGGGCAGGTTCAGACACATGGCCGGATCACCCAGAAGATGATATTGGTGCACCTCGGACAACACATAGGGATTGGAATACTTGAACTGATAGCGAATTTTCCCACGCCGGATCAACTCACCCACCGGCAGTGTCGGATTCTGGTATAACGCGGCGAGAATCTCCCGTTGCAGATAAAAATCATTATAGACCCAGGACTTGCCGCTGGCACCCAAAAAGGCCATGCTTCCGGCTTGTTCGTGAAACAACAGGGCATCGGCGAGACTATGAATCACCGGAGATTCAAAGGCACCGGTAAAACAGGTCATACTCATCACAAAGGGAAGACGATTTCGGCCATAAATTCTGGATACATCTTCGATACGAAGCAAGCCATTATCCGCCCAGATACCACCCCCACCATGTCCGTGAAAATTGATCACCGAACACCCCTGGTCGAGATAGTCCAGCAAATTGGCGGTCCCGCCATAATGCGGATCAAACTCTGTCCCGGGTTGTTTTCGGGACAGCAACAGACGATTCTCATAGGCAGCCGGAGCCGCGGAAACCAGTTGTCGAACCTGACGATCAAAGGGAGCCTGTGCGCTGAAATTGCCGCCGATAAACAGCAATCGATTTTGCCAGGCACCCGGTTCAGATTCGGTTTCATAGCGAATGATCTTTCGGGTCAAAATATCGCATTCGTCAACGGTCCGTACCGGCAAGCGTCCCACGGCAACATCCGCAATGTCGTCATCCCCATCCAGGAGAGCATACCAATGGTCGCTGGCGGTGGCGCCGTAATCAAAGGTCTGACGCAGATAGACAGGAACAAAATCCAGTGAATCCATACCGGCCCGGCGTCGATTGCGGCTACCATCGCCTACCAACAGCACAAACCTCAATCCCGGATCCTGCCAGTGGTGGTAGGCATAGTCGAGAAACGATTTCAATCCCTCAGGCGTGGCCCGACCATAACTGAATTCGTCGAATACATTCTGCAGATTCACCTTGAGAACATGGTATCCCTGAGCCTGGCGTCTCTGAATCAGTTCATCCAGCCCCGCGGATTCGATAAATGCCGGATGCGCAATCACCATATAGTCCGCGCTGATGTCCGCAGAGCGTAAAAAACTCGGTTCATCCTGCACAATCCCGGCGGGCTTTAATTTCTGTCCTTTTGCCACCGCGATATATTCGGTTCCGTAAGAAGTCACATAGTCTTCAAATGACAGCTCTATGGATTCAAATCCTTTATAGTCGGTGACGGTTTCAAAAGACAATCCAAGCATACGACTGTTGCCAATCTTGAACACGTCGATATCCCGACGTGAAAATCCGTCCACTTTGAACAGAAAGGGACCTGTATCGGCATCAGGAGGGATACGAAATCGGATCATATTATCTTCCGCCCGATAGAGCCGAGGATAGATGATCTCGAACCAGTTCAGCATCACATAGTCTATTTTCAGGCGATCGACAAGATTCAGCAGTGTTAGGGTATTGCGACCATGATGGAGATCGGCAGCGGGCAGGGTTTCCTCTTCGCGGGTATGCAGGTCGAGATAATCCTGACCCGTCCAACTGCCGGTTTTCACAAACTGATCGTTCAGATACACCGAAAGTTTATGAACCCGATCCTGGCCGCTTCCCCGCCCCCCCATCATGACGCGCACATGGGTACCCAAAGTGGAACGATCATCAGGATGAGCCAGATCAAATGGATATTCCCGCTTTTCTGCTGCGCCGATTCCAGAGTCAAAAAACCAGTGATCGCGAATGGAATCCGGGGGCACCTCACTGAGAAAATCAAAAAATCGGTCTCGTTCCACATGCACGGTTTCATAAAAAGAGTACGGGCGGCGAACCTGCCCGGGGGCATGCTGCGCGACCGTTCCCTGTTCATCCACCATCCAGGTACCGCGGTCACCGCTCCAGGAAAGCCAGTAGATCTGCGTGGGATCGTAGAGATCCTGATACAGATCCGGAGCTCGGTCCTGATAGCGTTGTTTACGGGTTTCCCCCCAAAATTCGAATGAATCACCGACATCAAATTGACCGTCTTTCCATCCATCTACATAGATGGGGATTTGTTGTCCCTCGCATCTCAGCTGCAAGGCGGGAATATGGACATCAAAAAGATCCACACCCGCCTGCTGCAAATCCTTCCCCGTGATTCGGTACCAGCCGTCCTGTTCGATGACGAGTTTCCATCGCGGACCGTTTGCCATCCCGGACGCCGAGTGGAGCATTCGCGACCGGGACGATGGCCGGCGCGATTCGAACAATTCGATCCCCAATGACTTTAAATGCTGATGCTCCCGGGTTGTCAGACGCTGGTGAACAGTCGACGATGGGTCCGGTTTTAATACCACCTCAACCAGCACCGTATCGGCACGGTGCAGCGTCCGGGAAGATGATTCATAGATATACGGCGTCACATCCACGCTCCATACCCTCATTCCATCCACAGAACCGGTAGTTCGCAGGCGAGGAGCGGTTAGATTGAATGGCAGCGTGTCTGAAGCCGAGTCCTGAAACAGCGTATCCGGACTCAGCGGCCAGGCCAAAACCGTATCTCTTTCAGAGACAGAAAGGATAGAAACGGAAACAGGTTGATGACGGGTGCTGAACAACACCGGACGGCCCGGAAGCCGCCAGCGCCCACCACGGGCGTAACGGGCATGATTGACCTCGATGGCAGAGGTAGTACCGGATCCATCGGATTGTTCCTGCACCTGCGGTTCGGGCGGCGTGAGACGAAACAACAAACGCGACGCCGTACGGTCCAACACCTGAATATCCGATTCGCTGTGGGCAACAGTGATCAAACCGCAGAGCCCAATGAGGAGCATTATCAGAGGACGACGAAAACACATCATATCGATCTACTTTTTTTAATTCTATCATACGGATACAAGGAGCTGTCGGATCAGGATATATCCGCGATCGGTAGAGTACCCAATCCAAAATACACTATTTCAGAACACTGCTGTCCAAAACAATCAAAATCAGCATATTTATAAATTGAAAATATGGCCCCGGATTCGGTGCGAAGCACCGAATCCCCAATAAATACAATATGATATTTTCACCAATT
>CAYPUH010000364.1:0-4096 GCA_964413725.1 uncultured Cytophagia bacterium | reverse complement strand
GTGTGGCAGTGGTTTCGAACAGAACATACTCAAGACGCCTCTGTTCCGGTTTGCGGTAATCCTCCTTGTGCTCCTGATAATACGCCTGAATCTCCTCATCGGTGGGTTCGGCCTGTTGCGAAGAAAAATCCGAGGCGTCGTAAAAAATGTAATCTGCTTTGGCTTTTAAATTCTGCTTCATATAGTGCATGCGCACTTTAGTATCTGAAACCACAGCAGACGCCCGGAGCAGACCATCCAGTTTGCCATAAGGGAGTGTCATCCGAACATAGTTTTCCACAGGAGCCCAGTCCGTACCCGGATTTTGCAGGGCAGCTCGGTAGAGTTCCATGCTGAAATTGCCGGCAGAGTCGAGAAACGCTTCCTGAGACCGGAGAAACTGGGGCGGATCGTTATAAATTTGTTCAACAATCTCCTCATCTGTGGCGGTCAGATCCATCTTGTTGATCACATCGGCCATCAGACGTTGTTGTACCAGCGTTTCGAACACCCGGTTTTCGATCTGTTGAATCTGAGCCGCCTGGGGTTCCTGTCCATATTGATCCCGAAAATTGCGCAACTCGACCTGATATTGCTGTCGAAACTCTTCATATGAGATCTCGTCGCCATTTACCGTGGCGATGACACCTGGCTGGGCACCGCCTCCCTTAAAACCACCCATTCCCCAGCTAAAAATAATGGTCAATATAAATGCAAACACCAAAATCATCAAAATAATCTTGGTGTTTTCTCGCATCCTGTTCATCACAGCCATATGCGGATCCTCACTCCTTCTGGTTACGCTGCAAATTCCTATATATTTTGGGTATAACAGGTCAATATAAGACGCAACTCATTAAGAAGCAAGCCCTTTTTGCTCTATAGATTCAATAGCCTACAGATCCTCGCAGCACAAGCCATGGCCGCTTTTTCTGTTGATTGTTTGGGTTCAAGTTTATATATTTTACGGCTTAAGCCCTTTGGGCATCATGCATTTGTACTGTTTTTATAGAATAAAAGATTTTTCAGACAGCCCCATCAGACCTGAGTGGAGTACAGTATGTGGATTGAGCTGCTCGTCATTGCCCTTTGGGGAGGAATCGTATCCCTGGATACCACCGCTGCCCTGCAGGGATTGATCTCACACCCACTGGTCAGCTGTACGATCACTGGACTGCTGCTCGGAAATGTTTTTTTGGGCTTTTTTGTCGGAATCGTTTTGGAGCTCTTGTGGCTGGGAGAATTGCCCATCGGTGCCGCCTATTTTGCCGAAAGCAATCTGGGAGCCACAGCTGCGGCCGCTATCGCAGTCATCAGCGCGCAACAGACCGGGAGGCCCACAGTAGCCCTGCCACTGGCCCTGATGCTGAGTGTTGTCATCAGCCTGATCGGTGGCAAACTGGTGGTACTGATACGGAACCATAGCGGTCGGAACTATCAAAAACTGGTCAACAACGACACATTAACGATAAACTCAATCAATAAATCCCATTTTCAGGCCATAGCCCTCTCCTTTCTGAGCGGTGCTGTCCTGATTGCCCTGTGCAGCGGACTTTTTGGCTGGCTGATCTTACCCACTCTGATCCAGTATCTGCCAGTCACAGCAGACACCTTGCTTGAACCCGTCGCACCAGCATTCCTCGGACTTGGATGCGGTGTCCTGATCTCGCTGTTTATCAACCGGAAAAACTGGGCACTTTTGGCTCTCGGATTGGCACTGGGCGCGGGTCTCTTGCTGTTGAGCTAGCCCTATATAATGGGCTGAAACAGGTGATTATCAATGATTCATCTAAAACGCTCTGATCTGTTCAGCGTCTTCTTTCGCAGTTTCCTCATTCAGGGATCCTGGAATTATTGGGCCATGTTGGGTATCGGGTTTTGCTATTGTATGATTCCAGTGGCCAAACGGCTGATGAACACTCCAGAAGAACGGTCCGATTTTCTTAAACGGCACCTAGAGTTCTTTAACGGACATCCCTATATGACGAGTTGTGTTCTGGGTGCGGTCGCGGAACTGGAAGAAGAATCCAGACAGAAAGAGTGGGAAAATTCACGACCGATTTCTGTTTTTAAAAACCGGCTGATGGGGCCCATTGGAGCGATTGGGGACCGTCTGTTTTGGAACGGTATCAAACCCGCCGCTGCCGCCATTGGAGTCTTTCTGGCACTGATGTTCAGCTGGATAGCCGTGCCGGTGTTTCTGATCCTGTACAACATCCCCCATTTCTATGCCCGAATACAGGGACTGCGGATGGGGTATCAGCGCGGTTTTGACATCGTATCATGCCTGTCCGTGCGCCGGTTCGAGCCCATTTTTATCTGGGTCAGCCGGATCGGAATGGTGGCCACCGGTCTCTGTATCGTTGCAGTCATCGGCCACACATGGGGTCAGCCCGCATCCATTATTGCATTTGCCGCCGGCCTGGTGATCAGCATCACAGGCAACCGCTGGTCAATGCCTGTTTATCTCAAAGCAACAATAGCCTCTCTTTTCGCAATCACTATAGCCTATTTTGTATAACAAAACGAGTCTGAATATGATCACGAAAACACTTAAAATAAAAAACAAACTGGGGATCCATGCCCGACCCGCCGGACAAATGGTCAAAACAGCTTCAAACTTTTCATCCGATGTGTATATTTCCAAAAACGGCAATGAAGTCAATGGCAAAAGCATCATGGGTATCCTGATGCTGGAAGCCGGACATGGCAGTGAAATTGTGCTCCGCCTGGATGGAGACGATGAATTAAAAGCCCTCCAGGCCCTCGAGGATCTTATCGATAACCGTCAATTTGACGAGGAGTAACAGTCGATACTCATAGCCGGATTCTGTGACAGCAGAAACCATTAAAACGATCTTTTTGTCCCAATCTCTTTGCGAACACCACGATTCATAAAGCCGGTGGGTGACGATAGCATATAAAACGTATAGTGCATTCGGTGCTCCACTTTTAATCCAGACAGATAAATATGACCACCAACAAATCAACATCCAAACAGGAAAAACAGTTTCAAGGCGTTCCGACCTCGCCCGGAATCGTCTTTGGCGATATCCATATATCACAAACCCATCACCGTCCCGTCGAAAAAAAAGTACTTGCCTCAGAGCAACTGGAGGCAGAAATTCAGCGTTTCAAAGACGCATTGGAGCAGGCAAAAATCGAAATCTCCACCCTCCAGTCCAGAACAGAAAAGTCAATCGGACAGAACAATGCCGAAATTTTTGAAACACATCGGCTGATGTTGGACGATGACATGATTGTGGACGGAACTCTGCAACGTATCCGGGATAACAAGGTCAACGCCGAACACGCGTTTTCCGAAACCCTGCAGGAACTGGAACTCTCTTTATCACAGTCCAATTCAGATCATTTCAGGTTACGCACGCAGGATTTGCGGGACATAAAAAGACGAGTGTTGACTCATCTCCAGGGCCAGTCCCAAAGATCGCTTGCCTCTCTTGAAAAACCGGCCGTGATTGTCAGTCGTGAGCTTACACCGTCTGATACAGTTGAAATGGATCGGGAAAAGGTTGCAGGTTTTGCCACGGATATCGGTGGCAAAACCTCCCATGCCGCCATCATGGCTCGGGCTCTCAGAATACCTTCGGTGGTCGGACTGAGCGATATTTCACAGCAGGTCGAGAACGGCGATCCGGCCATTATCGATGGCACAAAAGGTGTGGTCATCGTTCATCCATCGAAAAAAACCGTTTCCTCCTACCAAAACCGGTTGAAAGAGTATATCAGTTCTACCCATCGTCTGGAAAGAATCCGGGATCTTCCGGCGCGCACACAGGATGGCAAGGACATCGAACTCTCTGCCAATATTGAATTTCCCGAGGAATCCCGGACCATCAAAGAGTCCGGCGGCTATGGAGTCGGTCTTTACCGTACCGAATATCTCTATATGACCCGTTCCACCCTTCCCTCTGAAGAGGAACAATATCAGGAATACGTCAGCATCATCGAATCCCTGGGCGATCAACCCCTCATCATCAGGACGCTGGATGTGGGCGGGGACAAGTTGCCGGCCACCATTGAATTGCCACCTGAAGAAAATCCGTTTCTGGGAGCCCGAGGCGTGCGTCTCTATATGACACATGAAACCCTGTTC
>CAYPUH010000363.1:0-4112 GCA_964413725.1 uncultured Cytophagia bacterium | reverse complement strand
ATAGACAGTCAGGGGATTTTATATGTGGCCTATGGACCTCACCACGGACCGTTTCAGTTTGCCCGCTCAACTGAACCCTATTCGGTGGCGGAATGGGAATCCTTGCCCGAATTTGGCGACACAGCCACCTATCCCAGTCTGGTCTGTGATGCACAGGACAACCTTCATATCACCTACCGCGGTGGTAAAGAACCCTGGAGTCTGATGATGCAGCACCGTCCCGCAGGCGGCGACTGGACGCCACCACAGGAACTGGTGAGTGCCGGTGTAAAAGATGGATATACACAATATGGCAATCCCCTATTACTTACGCCGGACGGGTACATGCATCTCGCGTTTCATATCTATGATATGCATCCCGCCGCAGGCAAAGCACTGGGATATATGGTCTCTCCGGATCATGGGAAGACGTGGACCAACATCGTGGGAGATACGCTTGACCTGCCCGTCACACCAGACAGCCCCTGTTTTGTCATTCAGGACCCGGACATCGACCTGCGACTGGGAATGATGGCGGTGGATCCCGCCGGACATCCCTGGATTTTTTCCGCAGAAATGACCACCCTGCCCCCCACCTCTACACTTTGGCATCATGATGGCACAGAATGGATCGCTCAGGATTTGACAGAGGAGATCACCTCGAATCTGCCCGGTTATTCAGGATTCGCGGGGACGATGACCATCGACAGGCATGGTACGTTCTACATACTTGTGGAGGCCCCCAAAGACACAATTACCATGCATCCCTTTGGTCATCCGACAACAGAGCTTGTATTGCTCACATCCACAGACGGGGGCGGTTCATTTGACTTTACGCTCGTCTCGACACCCGGAGACGGCCTGCCGTCCTGGCAACCCAATATCGAACGTCCGTTTACATCAAAACCCATCGATACGCCATCGTTTCTCTACACAACCGGTCATAAAGGGACAGGCCTCACCGATCCGATTCTCACAACCGTACAACACGTCCGGCTGATTCGATAATCTGAAAAAGGGAATCCAATGTTTATCAAAAACTTTGATAGACGCGTTAGAATCGGCCACGCTTTAGGATGCGGAATGGGGGTTCTCTTGTTATTGCTGGTTGTGACCATGATCACGGTGTTACAGGGGTTTGAAATCGTCTATGTCCTCACAGGGGATGGCGGTCCGGGGTATCACACCATGTTACCGGGGTTATATATGTTCTTCAATGGCTTTACCTATAACAGGATGGGATATGCCTGTGCTATTGGAGTGATTCTCTTTCTGATCATGCTCGGCTTTACGATTTTAAATCATATCTACCTGCATTCAGAACAGGATTTTCAGGGTTAACCGGCGAGGCCAGAGATGCTCATTGTATCGGGTGGCAAAAACATGTCAATCGCAAAAGCGGCTGGAATGATCCTGCTGGCAGCAATTGTTGTGTTGACATTTTATCCCTTTGTTTTCATGCTCATAACATCCCAAGTCCATATTTCCGTTTTTTCGATACTTTTGGGGACCCGCCTGGCCTCTTCATCCGGAAAATGTTCAGGTCATTTCCATACTGTGGCCCCATATCCTGAACAGCTTACTGGTCACCCTCCTCTCCGTGGCGGGCATCGTGTTCCTGGGAGCGCTCTCCGGCTTTATATTCGCCAGGTTTTCATTTCCCGGCAAAACGGTTCTGTTCTATGCGGTTATCATTTTGATGATGGTACCGTGGATATTGACGCTCATCCCGGCCTTTATGGTGGTAAAACAGCTGGGCTTGCTGAACACCTACTGGGTCATGATTCTCCCCTATATTGCCAGCGGCCAGGTGATGGCCATCTATATCTTTCACTCTTTTTTCCGTTCCCTTCCGGAAGAACTCTTTGAATCCGCCAGAATGGATGGAGCCGGCACGTTTCAGCAATTCTGGCATATCGGCACTGCCCTGAGTCGTCCGGTGATTGGCCTGGTGGCGATTATCAGTTCTCTGGCGGTATGGAACAACTTTATCTGGCCATTGGTCACCACCACAGATGACAGCGTCACGGTTCTTCCCGTGGGCGTGATGCGCTTCAACAGCGCATTCTGGTTCGGTGCCATGCATTACGGAGAATTGTTCGCCGGTTATACGCTGGCCTCGATCCCGCTGTTGATCATCTTTCTGTTCGCCACCCGCCAGTTTATGCGGGGTATCACCTCAGGAGCGTTGAAAGGATAGACTCCCGGATCCTGCCCGGGCACAGAGCCGCCTGCCATTCAATCCGACATCGTTTCATCCCAAACATCGCTAAAGAACCGGTCCAGAGCCCGCATATAGTCCTGACGCCCGGGAAGATCGTTATGCCCACCCCCTTCGATCACAGCCAGAGTCTTGTCCTCACTCCCTGCCGCTTCGAATAACGCCTCTGACATACTCTTGGGTGTAATATTGTCCTCATCTCCCACCACGATGAGTATCGGTATGGAAATCGTTTCGATCCTGCGGACATTGTTCTCGGTTCTCAATTTGGTGTCGATCTCAAAGGAAACCAAAGGTTTCAGCAAAAAGGGCACCAAACGGTCCATCCAGTCCTCTACATCGGTCACCGGACTCTCCAGAACCAGCCCCGACGCCTCCCGTTGCCGTGCAACAAACAAAGATAAAAATGAACCCATGGAATGACCGTGCAACACGAGCGATGACGCATCAATGTCCAGAGTTTCGGTGAGATAATCGTACATGGCCAACCCATCCGTTTTGAGAGTCTCCACCGATGGCTCCCCCGGATTGCGACCATATCCCCGGTAGTCAAAGACAAACAAATTCACACTCTGGTCCAACAGACTGGTAAGAATATGATGCGAGGTAACCAGTAAAAAGCCATTGCCACCAAAATACAAAACCGTTCCGCGAGAACCGGACTGCTGAATATACCATGCTTCCAACCGCATCGAGTCCGACACCGGAACGTGAAACTGTTCAACGGACCGTCCTTCCTGTCGATACATGTCGATGGAAACGGTCTTTTTGTTTTCAAATGCATCCTGCTCGCGAATCTGTATGGTGGTACAGGACATCAGAATCACACTCGACAGACTCGCTACATACAGTTTGAGATTCATGCCAATACCCTATTGGATTGAATGGATTGCCATTCTGTATCTATAAATCGTGTCAATTATTACTCAACCCGGAAATACGGAAAAATATTCGATAAAAATATCCGGTCACAGCCACAACACGTGCAGACAACCGAATCGCGCGAATTCCTTGATATTGCCTGTATGTTTTTGTAGTTTCGGGGTTGTATTTTTTTCATGTACAGCTATTGGCTTTCAATCCAAAGAGTCTGATTCGAATAAACGAATATTGGACCGACTCTGAACACCAAAAAGGAGTTTACTGAACATGGTCAACACCATTGTCGATTTTACCATTCTATTATTTCTTTTGCTCAATCCGTTTTTGATCATCATCTACTTGACCGAGCTGGTTCAACAATATGATCGACGGACGGTCACACGGGTCCTGATCCGGTCGGGAATGATCAGTGCGGGTGTCTTTCTCACCTTTGCTGTTGTGGGAGAAGCGATTTTTACCCAGGTGTTACAGGCACGATTTGAATCCATGCAAATTTTCGGGGGTATCATCTTTCTCATCATTGGAATCCAGTTTGTTTTTACCGGAAATCAGGCGATACAAAGTCTTCGTGGAGAACCCGAACACATTGCCGGAGCCATCGCCATGCCGATAATGATCGGGCCCGGAACCGTGAGTGCCTGCATTTTGGGAAGCAAGCAGTTTCCAACCCTTGAAGTGGTCGGGTCTATTCTCGTCGCCATCACCATCTCTGTGTTGATCATGATCCTGCTCAAATGGTTGCACGATTTTGTAAAGCCCCGCAATGAACGACTGATCCAACGGTACGTGGAAATCGCCGGACGAATCACCGCTCTCGTGGTGGGAACATTCTCTATTGAAATGATCATGCAGGGTTTGAAAGCATGGATAAAAATCATTTAACCCATCATTCTTGTCCAAAATAGATTTTTGCAACCCAAAAAGGATAACATCGGAGCTCACAGAGAAACGCCTCTGCCGGGAGACTATAAAATCGTAACCCCTGGAATCACGACTCATTCCTCATGATGCCGGGTGAGAAGGATATGTC
>CAYPUH010000362.1:0-4115 GCA_964413725.1 uncultured Cytophagia bacterium | reverse complement strand
CGGATATGTACTATTCTTTTCAGCTTTATCCGGTTGATGAGAACGGACAAGAGGGGGAAAAACGTCTGTGTATTCACAAGACCATCCCGACATCCGACATTGAGAGTACTGATCTGTTCCATTTTTTGCCCTATGCACCGATCACAGGATCTGCGGCCGGCGGTAGTTTGAGCGCCTATACCTTTTTATATGGCTGGGGGGATGATGATGGGAACATTACGCTGTATCACTATCTTTTGATCAAACGACAAGATGGCCGCTTTTCTGTTTATACCCTTCATCGGGGAGATTCATTTAGCGTCACCGATATCGAGATAGTGGACAATAAGGTGTATGTGTCCCACACCGGCGGGGATCTGATAAAGCTCACTCTGGAAAGCGATCAAACGCTCATTCAACAGATGGGATATGATTTTGGTAATGGCTATCCCAAACAGCTGGAATGTTTGGGGGACTCGATGTATATCGCCAATAAACTCAAACCCGGAGCAGTGGGATTGGTCAACCCGTTGGGAGTCGTCGATTTGGGGTCGGAAACCTTAACCCTTCTCTCTCATCCGGATTTGGTTATGGGCTCAGACCTGATTGCCATTGGCCCGGCTCAGATGGTTTGGTTGGCCAACAATATCCCCTGGAATGACGGATATCAGAGTACAGTGGCCGCTTTTGATCTGAACAAGGCCCCGGCGTTCCAGCCGGAATCGGCTCTGGATTTTCTACAAAGTAAAAACGGTATTATCGATTTCAAGGTGAATCCGGTGACCGGAGAATTGGTCTATCTGTCTCCTGTATACGGGTTTTGTGGCCATTTTGGAACCAATTACAACCGTGTACTCGACCTGCCCGGAGGGATGGCGAATGAGGATGTTGGCTCTTTTGTGTTTGATTCTTCAGGTCAACTCGTAATAAAAAGTAAAGAAGGCATCTCTACATTTTATTCGTCGTCGAGCTATGATGCGATTGTCAGCAATGCACCCCTGAACTGGCAAGAGTATCAAATCCAGCCAGAAACATTGCTGAGTGGCCTCGCCCCCATGACACTGCTTTTACCCAACCCCCCGCCAGCGCAGTGGGTGGTGGGCGGTTTGCTTCTCGTCGGTACCATCATTCAGGTATCTCAGTCCATCGCCATGTCTTCACAACAGGTTGAACCGTTTCATTTGGGAGTTGCCGAGGCGCCTGTGGCTCCTGAAGCTGTCATTGATGATGTGGATGACTATCGCGACGAGTTGACCGGTATGGGGGCCAATCGTATGCTCTATGATCCGGGTGAAGAGCCGGACTATGACGATTTGTTCGATAAACTGTCGAAAATTCTTGACTATATCGATCTGGCTAAAGCGATACTCGAGGTTATAGAATCAGAGTCTCAGCCTGATCCCGATGACGAGTGTGCAATCACTGATCCCGCATTTACAAATGAATATTATACCTGGGATGAATATTACCCGCTTGTCACCAGCGGGTCTCCACCCTTTGAGCATGGAATGACGGCCAACTGTGAATGTGTGGGGGCGGTGTTTTCAAAATTCATTTTTGTCGATCGAATCGATGGCGACCAACCGCAAAAGAGACTGTATATCAGTGAACCTATCCAGTCCGAGGATGTTGGTGGCATCGACTTTGAACCGATTGAACAGCTGATAGCTTCTCTTGATGACTGCTATGATCCGGGTTTCATTATGTCGGGTCTGATCTCTTATGGCCCCTGGAAACGTATCGATACGAACGGTGCGGATCAGTCGAATTATTTTATGATGACCGATCGATCTTTTGGCCCGGAATTGTATGCAAAAAATGGAGAATATACATCAATCGTACTCTTTGATGTTATACAAAACTGGATCGCAACCAAGCCCGATCTCTCCCTGGATCAGTTTTATTTGTCAACTGATTTGACTCATCAGATTCACCACCCCAACTTTCCGGCTCCCAGCGGTGTCTTTACTGATCAAATAAAGCAATTAAAACCAATGCTGCCTTCTTTTTGGGAATTTGACAGAAATGGTCGGACAACGTTTGACAGCTACTTGAAAGACCCGGATGAGCGCGTCCCCTTTAAAGTTGTCTTTGAAGCCGGCACCGATAAACTCATAGTTGAATCCACCCGGCAGATTGTGGGTAATTCTATATCCAGGCCGACTCTGGTTATGGCCTGTAATGGAAATCTCTATATGAACCATGACAAGCTGGGGATGGGTTTCTTTGCAACGATCAACGCACACTCTCAGGTCTTGGGTGGAGGTGCTGTTTTGACTGCCGGAGAAATCACATGCAGAGAGGGTGAACCCTGGTCAATCAATAATATTTCCGGTCATTACAGACCTTCAGTAGAATCACTGGACCCCCTGCTGGCTTTATTTAACAGTCACGGCTATTATGAGATGACAAGACGGTACGAGGATAACGGCAATATTGTCCATATCATTTTTGAAGACGGCTTGGCTAATACCTCATCGTCCATAAATGCACAACATATCGATGACAGCGGAATCTCCTCTCTGGGGGTTGCCGCATCACTCTACGATGACAATCAGTCCGATTATGCATCCAGCGTTAAACTGTTTTTCGGTGATACCGAATATACAGCAACAGAGATCGGAACGGAATCAGAACCCACCTTTTTATTCACCCTGCCCTTTTCAGATCTGCAACAATACCGGGGGTTCTATCTGCAAGGGCTCTGCGGAGCTGATACGTTGAAAGAGTTGGTCCATTATAGTATGGCCAATCCTGCTGAAAGTGAAAACGATACGCTGGGCAGGTATCCCCACTATGTACATTGGATTCCATCACCGGAGAACAGCACGCTGGATCAGAGTGTCTGGATGTCAACGGTTCACGGCGAAACCCTGGACGAGCCTCCGGTGGGGCAACGGTTCAATTTTTTGGTATCGATTGTGGCCGAACAGCAAGTAGATGGAACGCTTTGCTTTCGGTTTGTCCATCAGGATACCTATAGCGGCGATGAAACCAGTATTGTTCATAAAACCATAGGTGGAGAGTGGAGTCCGATTCCCACACAGCTGGATTCCAGCGGTGAGTATTTTGAGGCAACGATTGATGAGAATGGCCTGTATGCAATGGTTACCACGGGCTCTCCAACATCCTCACCGTCGACGTTTTCCGTGCGTGCCTTTTTGCAAGGGCCTTATCAGTCAGAGACCAGTGAAATGTGCACATTTCTGGCCCACGCCAACCGTCTCCCTTACCAATCGCCATTTGATGAGAGCTCTATCCCCTTTGAAGGGGTTCCCGATTCCCTGGTGGACTGGATGGTTCTCGAGTTGTTGCCGGAAGTCGATGCCGAACCGGCCTGGCAAACCAGTGTCCTGGTAAGTGAAACGGGTTGGCTCTGCACGCCGGAAGGGGAAACGACATTCGAACCCGGCGTAGAGGGCGAGAGCTATTATATCCGCCTCCGCCATCGCAATCATCTGCCCACTATGAGCGCGACAAAAATGACCTTGAGTCCCAATGTGCATTCTGTCTATCGGTTCAGCTCAACCGGGACACGGTTTCACCCTTCCACTCCCGGTCAGTTTTTGGAAACGGATTGCTGGGGCCTGACGGCAGGGGATATGAATCAGGACGGACATTTGACCACCGAGGATTATGTGATCTGGTACAATCAAAAGGATATTTCAACAGAGGGTGGACTTTTGTATCTGCAGGGTGATCTCAATCTGGATGGCAATGTAGATGAGCAGGATTTTCAATTGTGGCAACAGAACAGCCGCAACCAGGGGGTGGCAAACGATGGACAATGATACCGTCCATGGTTTCGGAATCCGGTTGGACACTTTTCTTCCCGCCAGATACTGGAGACGATGCACCTGATCGCTGGAATACCATTTCAGATGAAAGCCTATAAAGACAGGATCGTCCAACAGTACATGCGTCGAATCTATATATCTTATTATTGCGGAGTGTGAACATGAGAACCTGGTATCGTTACAGTCTTTTCTTACTGATCCTTATCACAGTTGTTTTCAAAACCCCATTGATGGCCGACCACCGCGATCTTTGTACCCTAGACGTCACCTATGAGCGCAGTGACGGGGGCGGGTATGTTGTCAATCCGCGAGAGGGATATGATTTGATGGAGATCTATC
>CAYPUH010000361.1:0-4124 GCA_964413725.1 uncultured Cytophagia bacterium | reverse complement strand
GTCCAACACCGTATCGGGTTCTCCCAGCCACTCGTCCAGGGGGGTACCCGCTGTTACCTCATCATCATCGATATCCATCAACCCAGCGGCACGGTTGGAGAGGCCCAGTTCAGCTTCCGAGCACAACATGCCCTCGCTGTCATGCTCAAAGATCGCCCGTTTTTCGACGGTGAATTGCTCTCCCAATGTGGCTCCGGGCAATGCGAGCGGTGCCTTCATCCCCGTTCGAACATTGGGAGCTCCGCACACAATCGGAACGATTCCTGATCCGGTGTCAACCTGACAATAGGATAGTTTGTTCGACCTGACAATGGGTTCAGCCTCGACGACTTTCCCCACCACAACATTCGTAAAGGTGCGTGGTACGGGGTATACGGCTTCAACCTCGAGTCCGGCCATGGTCAGTTTATGAGCGACCGTATCTGCATTGAGGTCGATATCGATATAGTCTTTAATCCAGTCCAGTGTTACTTTCAAGATTCAGCCCGTTTAAAATTGTTTCAGAAATCGGTAGTCGTTATCGAAAAAGATGCGAATATCATCGATTTGATATTTCAAGAGTGCTATTCGTTCCACTCCCATTCCAAACGCATAGCCACTATAGACTTCCGGGTCATAATCGACAAATCCGAAAACGGCTGGGTCCACCATTCCTGCTCCGGATATTTCCAGCCACCCCGTCTGCTTGCACACCCGGCATCCTTTTCCCTTGCAAAAAATACAAGAGAAATCATACTCTGCGCTCGGTTCTGTAAAGGGGAAAAAACTGGGACGAAAGCGTACCTTTACACCTTTGCCCATCAATTTTTCCGCAAATGCTTGCACAACACCCTTGAGGTCTGCAAAAGTCACGTTCTTGTCTACAACAAGTCCCTCCACCTGGTGAAAGGTGGGTGAATGTGTCGCATCCGGTGTGTCTTTACGAAAGCATCTCCCCGGTGCGATCATGCGAACAGGGGGTTTTTGGGATTCCATGGTCCGTACCTGAACCGGCGAGGTGTGCGTTCGAAGAACTCTTTTGTCGGCAAGAAAAAACGTATCCTGCATATCTCGAGAGGGGTGGTATTCAGGGATGTTGAGAGCCACAAAATTGTGATACTCGCTCTCTATTTCAGGGCCATTTTCAACCCTGAACCCCATACCTTTAAAAATGGTCTTGATTTCATCGAGAACCTGAAGTAACGGATGAAATCCTCCCAGTTCGCGTACTCTTCCGGGTAGGGTTGGATCAAAATCCTCAATGGGTTTTGATTGGGTCTGAAATTCGTCGAGCCGGGTTTCAATCTGTTTCTGAAACCGTGTTTTGATCCGATTGAGCTCACTGCCCAACGCAGGTCGGTCCTTGGGATCCACCTTGCCGAGCTGTGGAAAAAGGGCGGTTAACCGCCCTTTTTTTGCAAGGTATTCAACTTTTATGTTCTGCACAGCTTGTTCGTTTTTCGCGGCATCAAGCGCCGTTTGAAATTCAGTTTCAAGCTGTTTCAGCGTTGTCAGAATATGATCGATATTTTCAGCCATTCAACCTACGCTTTGATTGTATTGACCAGTTGTTCAAAGGCTTTAAGATCATGTACCGCCATATCGGCAAGCACTTTGCGGTCCACTTCAATATTGTTCTTTTTGAGACCGTCCATAAATGTAGAATAATTCATATCATACATCCGTGCCGCCGCATTGATACGAGCGATCCACAAACGACGAAATTGACGCCGACGGGCCCGACGGTCGCGGTATGAATATCCCATACTCTTTTCAACCTGTTCCTTGGCAGTTTTGAACAGGCGATGCTTGCCCCCATAGTATCCTTTTGCTGCCTTGAGGACTTTATTTCGACGATGCCGTGTCGGTACCGACGAACTGGATCTAGGCATGTAAACACCTCCATACGTCTATTGTATCAAATGTGTTCAAACAATCATTTTTTTGATTCGGCTGGCGTCTTCGGATGCCATGATAGCTGATTTTCTCAGATTGCGTTTTCGCTTCTGACTTTTTTTTGTCAGAATGTGACTGGCATACGCTTTATAGCGACGCACTTTGCCTGTCCCGGTGACGCGAAAACGTTTTACCGCAGCGCGGTTCGATTTCATCTTGGGCATGGCTCTACCTCTGTTTGTTACTTTTTCGCTAGAAACATGATAATTTGATTGCCTTCCATCTTTGGAGGTTTGTCCGGTTTGGCTATGTCAGACATATCCTCCAAGAATTGATTCATTATCTCAAATCCCAACTCTTTGTGTACCATTTCACGGCCTCTGAAAAACAGTGAGACCTTGACCCGATTCCCCTGTTCGATGAACTTTCGGGCATTTCGCATTTTGAACATATAGTCGTGTTCTTCGATCTTGGGACGCAATCGGACTTCTTTGGTTACAATCACGTGCTGTTTCTTTTTGGTCTCTTTTTCCTTCTTGCTCAGCTCGTACTTGTATTTACCAAAGTCCATCACCTTGCAAACCGGAGGTTTAGCCGTAGGCGATACCTCCACCAGATCGAGATTGTTCTGTTCGGCTATGTTCATTGCTTCTTCAGTCGAGACGATTCCAACCTGTTTGCTATCCGGTCCTATAAGCCGAACCGTGCTTTCTCGTATCTGATCATTAATACGAATGGTACGTTTACTAATGGCAGCCTCCTGACAGTGTGTAAAACAATTTATTTTTTAAGGTATTGCGGCGAATCCCGTTCGGAATCGCCTGTTCAAATCCCGCGAGCTCAGTCGCGGTTTTCTACAGCTTGCTTTAATGTTTTCATGATACTCTCTAATGATTGGGCACCCAGATCACCTTCACCGCGTTTCCGCACAGAAACCGTCTGCTCCTCCACTTCTTTTGGACCGGTAATGAACATGTACGGAACTTTCTGCGTGGATGCTTCACGAATTTTGTACCCAACCTTTTCACTTCGGTCATCCAGTTGTGAGCGAATACCAGCTTGTAATAACGTCTCGTGGATCCTGGATGCGTACTCGTGTTGTTTATCGGTGATGGGAAGTACTTTTACTTGGACTGGAGACAACCACAATGGAAAAGCACCGGCATAATGTTCAACCAACACACCAAAAAATCGTTCAATAGATCCCAAAAGGGCCCGGTGAATCATGATGGGCTGATGTTTGTCTCCATCCTGTCCCACATAGCTCAAGTTAAAGCGCTCGGGTTCATTGAAATCCACCTGGATAGTTGAGCATTGCCAGGAGCGACCGATGGAATCCCGAATCTTGATATCAATTTTGGGGCCATAAAAGACACCCTCGCCCGGATCGACTTCAAAGTCGATGCCGGCACTCTCCAGTCCCTTTTTCAGAGCCTCGGTGGCGCGGTCCCAATTTTCTATCGACCCTACATAATTCTCGGGTCGAGTGGAGAGGTATACGTCATAGCCGTCAAAGCCAAATGCTTTGAGCATATTGAGGGAAAAGTCGATAAGACGTTCGATCTCGCTATCCAACTGATCGGGTCGGCAAAAGATGTGGGCGTCATCCTGGGTGAATCCTCTCACCCGCATCAAGCCATGTAACACACCGGACCGCTCATAGCGATAGACCGTTCCCAATTCTGCCCAACGGAGCGGTAGATCCCGATAACTTTTTGCATCATGTTTATAAATATGAAGATGAAACGGGCAATTCATCGGTTTTATCATGTATTGCTGCTCGTCCACCTCCATGGGTCGATACATATTCTCCTGAAAGAAATCCAGGTGTCCACTCGTTGCCCACAGATCGATTTTTGCGATGTGAGGTGTGGAAACAAATTCATAACCGCCCTGAAGATGCTGTTGTTTCCAGTATTCTTCGATTTTGTGACGGATAAAGGCTCCCTTGGGATGCCATAACACCAGCCCAGGCCCCACTTCCTCATTAATGCTGAACAGGTCTAGTTCCCTGCCCAGTCTGCGGTGGTCTCGTTTTTTGGCCTCTTCAAGTCGTTCCAGGTACTCATCCAGCTGGCTCTTTTTCGGAAATGCAATGCCATATACCCGTTGCAGCATTTGATTGGTTTCATCTCCAAGCCAATACGCTCCGGCTACGCTGAGGAGCTTAAAGTTCTTTACATATCCTGTCGAGGGCAGATGCGGACCCCGACACAAATCGATAAATCCATCCTCTTCATAAGTACTGG
>CAYPUH010000360.1:0-4136 GCA_964413725.1 uncultured Cytophagia bacterium | reverse complement strand
CTCGTAAAGAAAATCAACAGAGACGGTGGTGATTCCGCGGATATTGACCGCTGCAGGATTGATACTGTTCAATCCAAGACGATCCCGAACCGCAATGGAAGCTCCTCCCATTCCAGCCGATTTTGCGTTGGAAAAATATCGTGGCAATCCCAGACCAAAGGCGGAATAAAAAGAGTCAGCAAATGAGCTCTGTGCCAACGCAATGATAAATATCACTATAAAACATTTCTTCAACATAATCCAATCCTTTCACGACGCGTCCGGATATATCGATCGTCCCGTCAAAAGAGGTTTAGAACCGGGGAGAGGCCGGCAACGAATAGATAATTTTGAGTTCTGGCGCTTTGGTCGAATCTGATTGTCCGGTATAAAAGCGATACGACGCAGCATTGCTGCCATACGAAGCGGATTGCAATAGCAGACCATAATTGGGTTGTTTGCCGAGCAACCAGGTCTGGATCAGGTCGTTGAAATTGAGCATGGCTGACTGGGAATTGAACTGAACGATATCATCCTCGAGATCAGAAACGGTCTGTATGGGGGTTCGCGCGCTGTCGATGGCAATGGACTCCGCCTTCCAGACCGAATCGTCTACCACCGGAAACAGTTCGATCGTGGTGCCATCAAAAGCGGTTTCGCTCTGATCCTGATCGATATACAGGGTCAGCAATGTCTGATGGATCGTGGCATTCACCGGAATGGAAGACAGGTCAAATCTCATCAGGGTCCGGAATCCATCCAGGTTGGTCACTCGCGTCACATCCGGATCTTCTAAAAGAACGTTTTCTTCGGGGACGCTGGAGTCATATTGAAACACGGTTGCGTCAGCAAGCACATTGATATTAAGAGTGTCGGTTTCGCCGTCGTTGTCATCAAAGATAAGCCGGAGATAGGACAGATTGAGCTGGGACTCGTACGCATCCAGACTGGCCATACCGGTGGCACCATCTGCTTTCAGCAACAGTCCACCGTTTTGGTCATCATTATACCAACGAAAAAGGGTTTCCGGCGGCAGGGACGTATGGGCCCATATCGAATCGCCGATGGCCAAAGACAGTTCAGCGACCTTGTCCGCGTCGGAAAAGGTTCCGTCGATATCATCCCAGACAACATTAGCTTCCCGCCATGTATTGGTCGGGAGAGAAAAGACGGATATCCAAAATGAATCGGCAGCGCTCTCTCCATAGGTGTTGTTCTCGAACACATAGAGATCGAGAGAGCGAATCTGATCGATGTTTGTCGAATCAATGGAGAGCTCGGGATAAAACCTCATCAAAGTGTGAGCCGTAGCACCGCGGTAGGATCCCACCAACAGATTGTTGCGCAATCCGGTTACCGGCATTCGCCGAAAATCCGCAGTTTGTGTACTCTGAAAGGTTTGCGTTTCGAGTTCACCCAGGTTGTCTCTATTGAGTTGTTCATATCCACTGGGCAAAGGGGTTTCGGTGGTACATTGGGTCATCGTCAAGGCGACAAGGCTGACGACAAGCAACCAGACAAACTGTCTCATAAACCGTTCCATTTTAAAAAAGTATCTTTCAGGTGGCAATGAATTCAAACGATTTTACCAGTACCGCCTCGAAAAGTTCCACCATATAAACGTGCTAATCGTCAGTCGGGAGAGCGGCGGCGTAAGGAGTAGAGTGACATATTCACAATAGTCGTGCAATATAAAAGATTGCCCCAAAAAATGCAAAATGAAAATTCAGGGAGGACAGACTGGGGAAACCAGAACAGCCTCGGCGCCCAAAAGTCCACGTACAAAAAAAGGGCAATTGGTACAATTGCCCTTTAAATGGTCGACAGAATCTGGCGAGGCTATTCTTCTTCCTCTTCCTCTTGTGGAGATTCTTTTTTGGCCTCGCGTTTTTGACGTTGTTTTTCCATACGCTCGGCTTTAACACCTTCATATCCCACGAGTTCAAAAATCGCCAGAGGAGCATTGTCACCGGCACGCCGTCCCAGTTTGACGATACGAGTATAGCCACCCTCCCGTTCAGAAAAACGGGGTGCGATGGTTTCGAACAACTCTTTGACCAGATCCTTATCGCGCACCGTACGCAACACTTGACGTCGGGAAGCGAGATCACCGCGTTTGGCGAACGTGATCAGTCTTTCCACAACACGGCGAGCTTCTTTGGCCTTGGGTGTGGTCGTGACAATACTTTTATGGCGAAACACCTCGGAGGCGAGATTGGCCATCAGGGCTTTTTTATGGCTCGTGGTTCGACCCAGTTTACGTCCTGCTTTTAAATGTCTCATAAGATTTCCTCTGCATCGACGCGAATTCGCGTTTACTCGTCCGATTTCTTCAAGTATTTATCCACATCCATTCCGAAATAGAGGCCTTTTTCTTCAAGAATTTTGTTGAGTTCCTGAAGCGATTTTCGTCCAAAATTCCGAAACTTTAGCATTTCCGGTTCATCCCGTCGGACCAGATCGCCGATGGTTTTTATGTTGGCCGCTGCCAGACAGTTGTGGGAGCGGACGGACAACTCGAGCTCATCGACGCTCATCTGCAACAGTTTTCGAATCCGAATGGTCTCTTCATCGATCTCTGCCGGTTCTTCCTCTTCCGTCTCGATATCAAAATTGATAAAGAGTTGTATATGGTCCTTGAGAATCTTGCCGGCATAGCTCAGGGCGTCGTCGGGTGTCAGACTGCCATCGGTTTCGATTTCCAGAATCAGTTTATCATAATCTGTCTTTTGGCCAACACGGGTGTTCTCCACCTCATAGCTGACCGTCAGAACCGGCGAAAAAACAGAATCGATGGGGATCGTACCCAGTGGCATGTCCGGCATCTTGTTCTCCTCAGCCGGAACATATCCCCGTCCCCTTCCGATACGAAGTTCCATACGGAAATCCGATTCGTCATTGAGAGTGGCGATATGGAGGTCCGGATTGAGAATTTCAAAAGCGGTGGTATTGCTTTGAATTTGTTGCGCAGTAAAGGTTCCGGGACCCTTTAAATCGACGACGACTTTGTCGGGTTTTTTATCGATGAGTTTCATCTTGACCTGTTTCAGATTCAGAACCACTTCGGAGACGTCCTCTTGGACACCTTCGATCGTGCTGAATTCATGGACGATTCCATCGACCCGAAACATGGTGATTGCAGCACCGGGAATCGACGACAGGAGCACCCGTCTTAAGGCATTGCCGATAGTGGTTCCAAATCCTCGTTCCAGGGGCTGGACGATGAATTTACCATACGTATTGCTATATGTAGATTCATCAAGTTCGATGCTCTCCGGCATCTGAAAACTCGGTAAAGCCATTGAAAGCTCCGTGTAAGTTTAGACCCAAAACAGTCTGATTTAAAGTGCTGATGATTTACTTGGAGTAGAGCTCGACGATCAAGTTTTCATTGATTGTTACCGGAATATCGTCGCGTGCGGGCACTTCAAGTACACTACCTTGCATTTTGGCCTTGTCCAGAGAAAGCCAGTTGACCAGTTTGCCGTCCCGCACTCGTTTCATAGAATCATGAATAATATTCATTTGACGGCTTTTTTCCTTCACCTGAACCACATCTCCGGCACGCACGATAAAGGACGGTATATCAACCAATCTGTCATTAACGATAAAATGACGATGACGGATCAGCTGACGAGCACCTGCTCGTGAGGGGGCCAGACCGAGACGATAGATGACGTTATCCAGACGACATTCCAGCATTTGAAGCAGGTTGACACCGGTAACGCCTTTTGCTTTTTCAGCTTTTGCAAAATAGTTACGGAACTGCTTTTCCATCAATCCGTACATGCGTTTCACTTTTTGTTTTTCCCGAAGCTGAATAGCATATTCGGATTGTTTGAAACGACGCGACCGGCCATGCTGCCCTGGGGCATACCCGTGGCTTTCAAATGTACATTTGTTGCTGGTACATTTGGCACCCTTTAAAAAGAGCTTCATGCCCTCACGTCGACACAACTTGCATACAGCACCTGTATGTCTTGCCATAAATTAAGACCTCCTGAATCACAATGCCCGGTATCGGGTATTGCCCTTCACTGTCCTCGAATTTCTACCCCACTTTATTCTCTTGATCAGATCCCGTCCTCATCGACAGAGATGAATTCCGAATCTGAATGGTACAACCAGAGTATCCTGACTCGTCTGCGGTATGGCAC
>CAYPUH010000359.1:0-4139 GCA_964413725.1 uncultured Cytophagia bacterium | reverse complement strand
TCACTTGCCTTTTTCCTCGGCCACCTGATAACCGCCAGCCGCTGGCGCCGCTCCCGCGTACTCTCTCCCGTGGAATACACCCGCACCCGTTACAATGTGGGTACCCAGCAACTGGTGGGGTATGTGATGGTGGTCAACGGTCTGCTGGTCCGGGGTATCGTTCTCACCGCGGTCTCCAAAGTCATCGCCGCCACCCTGGATGTTCCCATCGAGTGGGTTATCGTGATGGGTGGTACCATCATTCTCATCTATACCCTGCTGGGCGGACTCTGGGCCGTGGCCATCACCGATGTGGTTCAGTTTATCATCTTGCTGGTCATCACCCTGCTGGTGATGCCCATGAGTATCAATGCCGTGGGCGGACTGGAGACGTTTCTCAACAATCTCCCGGAACTGAAAATGGTGCACGTCTTTAAGGGAGAAACCTATAATATACACTACCTCATCGCCATCACCCTGGTCAACCTGGTGATGTCCAACTGGATGGCCGCGCAACGCTATTACAGTGTCAAGGATGAAAAAGATGCCAAACGCGTGGGGCTGACGTGCAGTATCCTGTTCCTCACCGTACCGATTCTGTTCGGCATCCCTCCCCTCGCGGCCAAACTGTTGTGGCCGGATCTCTCACAAATCCCGTTTTTTCAGGGCAAACTGGTGCCCGAAGACCTCGTCTATATCGGTATGGTTCTCAAGGCGGTCCCCAATGGTCTCATCGGCTTCTTTTTGGCTGCCATGTTTGCTGCGACCATGAGCGCACTGGATACCACCTATAACATCGACTCGTCGATTATCTCCAAGGATCTTTACGGTAAGGTTTTTAAACCCCATGCCTCCGAGGATGATCTGCTCAAGGTGGGAAAAATCTCGACTCTGTTCCTGGGAATCATGGCCATCGCTATGTCCCTTGTCTACTGCAATACCACCTATGGTATTTTCAACCTCATGGTGACCATGATGTCCTTGTTTGCCATGCCCATCGCGATTCCTATGGCGTTTGGACTGGTCTTTAAGCAACTGCCGCGCTGGTCGGCCATGAGCGCATTGATTCTGGGTCTGCTCACCAGTGCGTTGGTACGATTCAACCTCGAATGGTCGGTGGGTCCGCAGATTTATGCCACAGTGCTCACCACCTTTGGCGTGCTGTTGCTGGCAGAACCATTGGGCCGTGTGTATCGGAAACATCAACTCTATGGTATTGGCACCATCCTGGTTCTGGGCATCGCACTTTTTTCTCACTATTACACACAGAGCGCAGCTGAGATGACAGCAGTGCGTACCGGTCTGCTGTTGTTGGCCGGCGTGGCGTTTACGGGGTTGTTGATTGTTTTCAGCCGTCTGTTTGCCCGTGAGACCGATGAGGAACGTATGATCGTGGAAAAATTCTTTCAAAACCTCTCCATACCGGTGGATGTGGCCAAAGAGGTCTATGGGGAAGGCAAAAAACCCGTATCCACCTATCCCGTGGTGGGCCTGATCTGCATGATCATCGGAGCGATCATCATCGTCCTCCTCATCACCCCCATGGCCGCACAGGACCGCTGGATGACCCTTGCCGTCGGCGCCCTGCTCGCCTTGATCGGCTTTCTCCTCTATTACTTTGGCGGCAAAAGCGAAAAAGCCTTTATCGAAAAAATGCAACAAGCGCAGAGTTCGTTGCAGGAGGGGGAGGGGGAGGAGTAGGAGAATGGGACAGTTCCGTCCCAGCTCAGCCTGGTTCCCAAACTCTGTTTGGGAACCCCCTAGCATCGGGAAACTCTGTTTCCCGTCTTCCCCCTACCGAATCCTCGACGGCGTTTCCCACATATCCGGATTGTTCCCCACAGCCTCCTTGAGGTCGTGGGTGGCTGTTCTCAGGGCCTCGAGCACATCCGGAGAGAGCTCGAGAGTGGCCGCCTTGACGTTGTCGCGAATCTGATCCGGTCGTCTCGCTCCGGCAATCACCGAGGTGACACCTCCCTGGTGCAGCAGCCACGACAGGGCCACGTGCGCCATGGACTCGCCGATATCATCGCAGATCTTTGCAATCCGACCGATGGCTTCGAACATCTCGTCTTCACACCCCGTGTCGCCATGCCGGGCCAGTGGTCGCTCCGGCGAAAAAAACCGGGTGCGGGCCCGGCCTTCCGGCACCTCATCTGCTGACCGGAATTTGCCCGTCAACAACCCCTGAGCCAGCGAACTGTAACATAGAACACCGATATCATGGCTGCGGCAAAACTCGAGTATATCAAATTCGATGGCACGCCACAACAGATTATAGGGCAACTGGTTGGTCACCACAGCACCACACTTTGCAATTTCTTCCATCTGACGGACACCAAAATTTGAAATCCCGATCTCACGGATCTTTCCCTGCGATTGCAAGCGCTGCAGGGCGTCATAGGTCTCACAAAAGGGAACATCCTCCACCGGCCAGTGGATCTGATACAGATCGATGGTCTCGGTTCGCAGGCGTTTCAGACTGTTTTCACACGCTTCGATCACATCGCGGTCGGCCATGTGGGCAGGCCGCGCTTTTGAGGCGATCACCACCTCATCGCGGACGCCCTCCAGCGCCTTGCCCACGATCTCCTCGGAATATCCATCGCCATAAGCTTCCGCGGTATCGAAAAAATTGATCCCGGAATCCAGAGCGGCGTGTACGGTGTCGACTGCCTCCCGTTTATCCTGCTGCCCCCAGACCTGACCTCCAGCCAATGCCCAACATCCCATACAGACAGGGGTCACGTTCAGGTTGCTTTCACCGATGGAATTCAATTTCATAGAGGTCAACTCCTTTCACAACTGGTTGGTGCTTGAAATTGTTGCTAAATGCACATCAACCGTTCCGGATAATGTGCATTTAACATTATGACATCAGAGTTCCTGTTCCACATTCTGCGGCCTGGCGAACGACAGAGAGACCTGATCCTTCCATTGAACAAAAGAAGCTTCACTGACACTAAACCGAACCAGCTGCTCTCCCCGGAACCGGAACCAACCATAGACAAAATCTCCTCTCAACCCCTCTGACAGTTCCCGCGCGGTTCCGTCTGACAGATAGATCACATCCCGATAGCGATCCCCGGTAATCTCAAATCCCTGTACCGCAGGAGTCGGGGTCGGCAGCAGGTTCAACCGAACGGAAGCGATGCTATCCTCGCCGGAGGTAACCGGTGTTTCACCGCGTCGGGTGGGATACAACAACACAGCAAATCGATCCTGAACCGAATCGGCCGCAGCGGTTTTGCGCAGGGTCAACCAGTCCACCTCCCGGCTGTCGGGTTCACCCCGAATACCGCCGAGATGAGCGGGACCGGTCCGCTGAATCCGTTCTGACGCGTCGCCCTCTGGCAGAATCAAAAGCGCGCCCGGGGATTCCAAGGAGGCGAATCCATTATCGACGGAACGCATATGCAGGGGGGTGTGAAAATGCCAATCCAGTTGATGACCGGAATGGGGTGTATAAACCTCATCGGCGATCAGCCAGTACTCTCCCTTGACAAAAACAAAATGTCGCCGGCATCGGGTATCGTGATAGCGTTCATACCCCGCGTGTGTGGCCGCAAAATAATCGGTATGTGATTGCGGAGCCCAAATCACATCTTCTCCTGAAATTCCACGCTTCATGGTGTTGGCCTCATTGATCATCAGCATATTATGGGCCCGGGATTGTTTATACCAGGAGACGTGAATCGGATCGCTGTAGCCAATCGTTCCGATACCTGCATCCACGGCCAGGGGGATACCGTTGGCAAACGCTTCAAAATCCAGAATATCATGGTGCGCGTGATTGGCAAAAGGACCATAATTGATCATCATAAAATAAGACTCTGGATCCCAGCGCTCACGCATTACCGCATATAAAGAGTACGCAAAGTTGATCGAGGTGACCTCGGGCATACGGGGACGGACGGAAAGCGATGCCAGTCGTTGCGCGGGCAGCCCATATTCAGAGGGGGTACCATCCTCCGGGTCCGTATCCGCTGTGGACGCAGTGAACAGATGACTCACCGGCCCGATAAAATCACCGCGTTGAAAAAATTCGCCCATATCCACCATCAGCTTTGCCAGTCGCAGACTGCGCCGGCTGTCATTAAAGGGACAATTGACACCGATGGGAGAGAGGGTCAGAGAGGTGAATTCCATCAGGTTTTCGA
>CAYPUH010000358.1:0-4142 GCA_964413725.1 uncultured Cytophagia bacterium | reverse complement strand
CAAAATTCTCAGACGTGTCAGAGATATCATCCTTTACCCGAAACGTGGGAGAACTGCACATGGATTCGCGAATATTCAGTTCCGACTCCAGTTCTGTGCAAACAGGGTCGCTTTCGATTTGGTGTTCAATGCGTTTGATCAGTGTATCCACAGCCAGGGAGCCCATTCGATCAATGGGTTGTCGCATGGTCGTCAATCCAAAAAATTTGGCAAACTCGATATCATCAAATCCAACGAGAGCAATATCTTCCGGGATATGAATATGGGCTTCTCTTGCCGCGTGCATCACGCCCATTGCCTGGACGTCGCTGGCCACAAAAAGAGCGGTGGGCCGTTTTTTTTGTCGTTTGATGAGTTGTTTCATGGCTGTATAGCCGGATTCTTCATTGAATCCGTGCTCGTATTGTTCGGTATCTGCAATCATGATGTGATGGGGATTAAAGGGGAGTTGATGGTCTGCGAGGGCTTTTTGGAACCCCTCATATCGCCGACGGGCGGGATAGCTGGTCAGACTGGCATTGATCATACCGATCTGACGATGTCCGAGTTGGATCAGATGCTTTGTTGCTGTGATCGCGCCTCCCTCATTGTTGACCAGAATGGAATCCAGTTTGGGATGGACATTATCCACGAGGACGATGGGGCAGTCTTTGTGGAGTAGTTTTTTTTCCAGATGAGGATCTATAGGTGTGGAGATGAGGAGAACGCCGTCGACGCGTCGTTCGGAAAAGACACGTTCCAACATCGTTTCGAGTCGTTCGACCCGATCGAGGCTAAACAGAATCAAATCGTAGTGGTGACGGGAGAGTGCATACTGGATATGTTTGAGCAGCTCGGAAGAAAAATAATTGGTAAAAAAGGGAACGATGGCGGCGATGGTAGAGGTCTTTTGGCGGGCCAGGCTGCGGGCGAGAGCATGGGGTAAATAGTTCATCTCCTTGGCGATTCTTAAAATACGCTCGCGCGTTTCCGGGTGGATATTGGGACTATTGTTAATGGCGCGGGAGACAGTGCCGATTCCGACACCGGCGCGTTCCGCGACATCATAAATCGTTACAGTCACCTGTTCCCCTTGTTCTGCGGAAAATGCTGTGTTTGGAAACGCTTCCATACCAGAGCAAAAAAAAGGAACGCAACCCGGAAGCGCTTCCACGACCCATAATACAAAACAGAACAGGGAATGTCAAGAATTTTTCATCAAAATTTTATCTTTTTTCTTTTTAACAGCAGATCTCTATCATCCACTATTCCATCGCCTGAAACTCGATCCCCCACTTTTCCAGTGTGGTTCCCATCGTCTTTTGCAGCTGCCCAAGCGCCTTTAAATAGTTGGCAATCGCCTGAAGTTCGGCGTTCTGCGCATTGATTAAATCCCGCTGATAACTGATCACCTGGAAATTTGTCGACCGACCCACACGCATTTTTTCCTCTTCCAGTGCAAGTTTCTGTTCGGTCAATGTCTTGGCCGTTCTGGCCAGATTCACCTGTCGCAATGTAAAATGAACTCTGCGAACCGCGTTCTCCACCTGGATTCGAATATTGTCTCGCAATTCTTCCACTTCCAGTTGCTGTCGCTCCAGATCCAGTTTTTTCAGCAAATAACCATTTTCCAACACCTTCTTGTTAAAGGGGATGGTAAACGAAAACCCCACATTCCAGGCAATCTGAGAGAATCCAAACGCATTCAGAAACGCGCTCTGAAAGGTCTGATTGCTGTTGGCGTCGCTACCAACCCGTGCGGTACTGTTCAGCTCATAACGGTTGTTGTTCCGTGCCACCACCAAATCCATTTCACGAATGGAGAGCCAGTATTGATTGATAAGCCAGTCGGGCCGGTTCTTGAACGCCCGGTCCAGACATTCTTCGAGATGAATATCCACAGGTTCGAACTCCATTTCTGTGGATGGATCGATCCAGATACGCTCCGGCAAATCCAATTGCGACTGCAAACTGATCTGGGTGGAAATGATGTCGTTTTCCGCTTTGGCCACTTCAATCTCACGAGTCGCAATATCAGACTCTGCCTGAACGATCTCCTGAGCAGCCATTCGCCCCGATTCGATCAGACTTTTGTTCACCTCCAACAACTGCCGCGCCCGTTCCAGCGCTTGATTTTGTATTTTCTGATCCTCAAAGACCAGGATCAGATCCCAATATCGACTTTCGATCGTGGTAATCAGATTGATCATCCTCCGTTTGACATTGATCAGAGAAATGTTCGCCTTGTTCTTGGCCCGCTCGATGGGCCAGAGATTGATATCAATTCCCATTCCCCGCATCAAGGGATGATCTATCTGAATTCCAACATTGGTATTGTAATTGGTCACACCCGGGTTCTGCGACGATTCACTTTTACTGGAATTCACGCTAACCCGCACATCCCCTCCGGTTTCAAGTGCACGGGAAAACCCGACACTCGAATTGTAACTCTCCTTTTTGATCACATAGCCCAAATCATCGTTTCGACTCTCATTGCGTGCTGCATTGACATATGCGTTGGGGAGAAACTGATACTCGGCCTGCTCCAGTCGGATATTGGCATCCTCCCCCAATATGCGATAGATCTTTAACTGCCGGTTGTGCTGGATGGCCAGATCGACCACCTCGTCCAGACTCATATCCACAAACTCGGTGGTATCAATCATGGTGTCCCAACTCGATCTCCTTTGATCGACCCGACTCGTCATGCTGCTCGAGTCTACTGCTGTCGGGACCACATCCATTCGCGCCTGGATCTGCTGTCCGGGCGCCGATGCCGCAACAAAAAGAATTGAAAACAGAAAGACATGTCGTATACTCTTTTGGTGATGTTTAGCTATCATATCAAACCCGTATGTCATGATCCGGATTTTGCGCAAACAAAATCCAAATTATATAATTTAACAGTGGTGTCCGGCGAACAAACAGAACACAGGTGGTGATTTAAACCGGTTAATGCGCTTTTCGGAACCGTACAGTCATCCGGTTGAGGTTTGAATCCTGTGCGTGATATAGAAAGTCGGTAAGTAAAGGAATGAGGATCCGGGACGAACACATCAAGAGGGATCGTCTAGCCGGCATCCTGCGATTTCACAGTCAGCATACGAACCAGACCGGGATGTGTGTGTACAACCGGGTACGCACCGCAAATAATTCCAAGTGAAAGAGCAGCTGCCAGCGAACTAAAGAGACCGGCAAGGGATAAAAAGGGCGACCACTCGTAGGTATAGGCGATGATGAGGGAGGCTACACCCCCTAAAATCGAGCCTCCCAGCCAGCCCAACAATGATAAAAGAATGGATTCGAGTATAAACTGGTAATAGGCACTGTTGCGATCGACCCCCAGAACCTGAACGACTTCGATGATATTGCGCCGGTCTATCATGGTAATCATCATCAATTTGAGCAGGGTCCAGGCTCCCACCACCAGACACACACTACCGAGGGTACCCAGAAAGATAGAAAAGAACTTGAGTCGCGTATACACGCGTCGCAAGAAATCCTGCTGATTGCTAATCTCATAGAGTTCAATATCGCCCAACAGACTGGTCAGCATCGAGGATATTGCGGCTTTGACGGTTTCGACAGAGGTCTGGGTGTCGGAGCGCAAAGTCACCTTGGTAATTTCGGGATGTTTTAAAAACTGCTGCAGAGTGGCAAAATGGATGAGCACCGTCTCATCGATACCATACTCTCCGGCTTCGCCGGTACTGGGCATGAGAATACCGGCAATAGAGTATACCTGTCCGCCCAAAACAATCGAAAAGCCGACACCGAGGTCGGGTGACTCTGATTTCAGTCTCTGATAAAGAGTCTGTCCCAATACGCACGTCATGCGAGCCGAATCGAGCTCGGTGATAAACCGTCCCGCTGAAACGGCTAGCCCATGTACGTTTTGATAATCCGGAGCGACTCCTGCCAAAGGAACGGTACTGGTCAATCCACCCTCCCGCAGCATCGTGTTCAGTCGGGCCTCGGGTGTGGCATAGGTAATCAATTCCGATTCTCGTTTCAAGACCTTAACCTCACGAGTCCCCAACGGTCGCAATTGATTTGATCCCAAAATACCACGGGGTGCGGTTTTAATAATGGAATATAAATTTTGACCTTGTGACGGAAATCGTCGAGCTTTTTCCTGCTGGAACGATTGGACCACGTAAAGC
>CAYPUH010000357.1:0-4146 GCA_964413725.1 uncultured Cytophagia bacterium | reverse complement strand
GGCCTGCTCAAAATCCAAAAACACACAGTACGCTGGATGATAAAGACGTTTTGAATGCAGCTCTTTGCCTCTTTGGCAATATGAGAATAACCGTCTATGACAAATTTAAAAAGATGGTTGACCCTGGTTATCCTGTTGCTTGGGACGAATGGTATCTTTGCCGACAACGTTTTCGTCAATGCCGGTATCCGCTCTGGCCCCAACCTGAAGAAAAAATTTCATATGATGCAGACAGGCTATACACCAGCATCGGATTACCGTAAGCTTCAGGGTCGACTCGAGGCTATCGATTGCAACACGATCCGCATCGATCACATCTGGGATCTGCACAATATCGTCAGCGGATCCTATCCCAACTACCAGTATGACTGGTCGGCATTGGATGATAAAATCGAAGCCATTTTAGAGGACGGCTGTACACCCTACTTTTGTGTCAGCTATACACCTACCGTTCTCGGCGAATGGAATGCCCCTCCTGTAAATCTAGATGCCTGGCGGGAGATCAACAAACAACTCGCAGCCCATTGCGTCCAACAGGGATATGCCATCCACTATTATGAAGTCTGGAACGAACCCGATCTCAGTATTTTCTGGCAGGGCAGTCAGCAAGACTATCTTCACCTTTATCAACAGACCGTCACAGGAATTCTCCAGGGTGATCCCCAGGCCCGGGTGGGCGGTCCCGGCCTCTCGGGTAATACTGCCAACACTCCCTGGGTCGATGCGCTGCTCGATTATTGTTCCCAACACACCTTGCCGATCGATTTTGTCTCTTTTCACTCCTTCACCTGGGATGTGAATTCTACGATCAATACGCTGCAGACCCTGCAAGCGATGATCGATAACCATCCCGTCCTCGCACCTGTGGAGCTTCATATCGGCGAATGGAACAATCAACTGGAAAGCAGCGATGGCTACTGGGGCGATCGTGCTGAAGGTGCGGTTTGGTTATTGGATTCTATTGAACAGCTATTGCCTTATGAAAACCTCACGCTCGTGCAACGCGCCCAGTATATTGACATCGGTGGTGGACTTTCTATCGGTAATCTCGGTGCCATCGATACGGGTGGTTCACCTGTCAAGGCAATCTACAACGCCTATCGACTCTATGCCATGATGCCGGAGACAGCTGTCCAGGTAACCACCACCGGCACGATCGACGCGATGGCGTCTGCTAATGACGATACTGTTGCTGTGGTGTTTTGGAACAACAGCGAATCCACTCTCGCTGTGGATGTGACTCTCGATGACTTACCGATGCCGAAGGCTGACTATTCTAAATATCTCATCGACCGCCACCACAGCAGCTATTATGATGATTCTGCAACCAGAGAACTCGAAACAATCGACATGGGCACGTTTGACCTCTCGGGAACCTATTCAGAGGCCACAATGCTGGAACCGTATGGCAGCTGTCTGATCCGATTAATTCGGAGCCAGGAAGCAACGATCTCTTTTACATACGAGATCTTTAAGGGCTGGAATTTGTTATCCGTTCCTTTTGCGGCTGAGGATCTGATCATTTCTAACCTGTTTCCGCAGGCAGCTGATGTTGCATATACACTGGAAGGATCCTATCGGCCTGTCACAACTGTCCAGCCCGGACAGGGTTTTTGGCTATACTCAACAATCGACCATAGGGTAGAGCACAGCGGAACGCCAATCGATGAGCTATATCTTGAGCTGGATCCAGGTTGGAACCTCATCGGTCCAGTGTCGGCATCAGTGGATTTCTCTAATCCTCAGGACACACCGGACCAATCGGTCGAGCCATATGGGTATCAATACTCTCCACAGGAATCCATCTATCGAGCCGGGCAGCAACTGATACCTCCGTATGGCTATTGGATCTATAGTCTGTCCGCCTGTGATCTCGTGCTGACCAAAACATCCGACGCACTACAAACAACACCGACGACAATAGCCTCTGCCCCACCTCCACCACCCCGGGTCAGCATGATCGATAGTCAGCAACCAAAGCACAATCTATCCCTCACGGTTGCCCCGGCACATCCCAATCCATTTAATCAAGAGACGGTGATTCATCTCACCCTCAACCAGCCACAATGGCTGAAGGTGGCGGTTTATTCAATTACAGGCGCACACATCCGAACCCTTTATGATCATCGCTGCAGTACAGGTTCCCTGCGTCTCATATGGAGAGGTGTCGATGACGAGGAAACTTCTGTGTCCTCTGGAATGTATATTATTCGCGTGAAAACAGAACTAAATAACACCCGGCTGCTAAAAGTATCTTTTATAAAATAACCACATTCAGAGCTGTTCGATTTGTCAGCCGGACAATGGTGAACAGATATCGTAATAAATAAGACGCTACCCACCGATGCTGCAAAAGACAACCCAGTATGGTCAATTCACCAGATACAGTAAAATTCATCTACCCCGGATTTGGTGCTTCGCATCGAATCAGCAACAAAATCATGAGCATAAAATCAAGAAACAGGTGCGATGTCAATAACCGGTAATACATTCAGAATCAAGTGTTTATTTGTGTCTAGATTCTGTTGACACAGAATCCGGGATCTACAGGGTATCTGCTCCTGATTTCTCTATTCTATAGGTACTGTCATAGTATTCTATTTGGCATGTTTATTGCCTTCATAATAGCATCTATTGTCTTGTGTGACTAAATCTATAAAAACCTGGTCCATCTGTAATCGAGCGAATACTCGGGATTTCACCCAATCATGACTGGTGTCACGGAAAAGTGCGCTTTGATTTCATCGGTGCTGGACGGGTGTACAAGGAGGGAGGACTCTGGTATGTTGAGAACAACCGCTGTATTTATTCTGGTTTTCGTATTGGCTACACAGGGGTGGGGACAGATGACGGTCAAGAATCAATCAACCGGCACGACTCTGATGCAGGTCACCGACGGCGGGCAGGTGGGTATCGCCCTGGGCTCCAATGCCCCGCAGGCGACTCTCGATGTGGGGGGAACGCTGCGCATTGGTACGGTGAATGTAGAGGGTAACAACGGAGATATTTCGGTGCTGGTATGGGACGGAGGCGTGGTGAAACAACGCACGCTGACCGCCGACATCTGGGACGGCGACGCCACAGGGGTGGGCAGTGAAACGGATCCACAATGGTCGGCCAATGATGACGACCATGTCATTGGCAATGAAAGGCCAGTTGCCGGAAACCACATCACCATCAGCAATACCTATACGGTCAATCACGCCGATGGGTCAAGTCAGAGTTCGGTCAACGGCAGCGGACGCACGGTCATCCAGGATGTGTCGCTGGACACCTATGGCCACGTTACCGGCCTCAATACCACAACCCTGGCCGACAATGTCAATGACGCCGATCACGATCCCTCTGGTGAGCTGCAGACCCTGAGTCAGGTGTTGTCCAGAGGGAATAATGCCAATAACCAGTCTGCTGTAAATTTTGATGCATTGGGTGTCAACACAACCTCACCGCGTGACGAGGTGGAAATAAAGGGAGATCCAAAGGTCAGCTTTTCACTGGCAGTCGGTGATCTTGCCGATGAAGGATCTGCTTATGATCATAAACGAATCTTTCGTATTCACAACAATGGAGATCGAGCCGAACTCAAATTTGATTTCAATCCAGCAGTAATTGACAATGGTTGGGGGAGAGATACGATATTCAATTTTCACGATCCTCTTCGATTTCAATATACCGAGTCTTATGGATCGCCTTTTGGGGTCAATGGAAACAATCGATCCTATCTACATATCTGTCCTGTCGAATACGGAGGCTTTTCTACATTTGCCCTTCGCGGTAGCGCCAGCATCGGTGATCATTCAAACCATGATTACATGCTCTATGTCAATGGATCCGCTGCCAAACCCGGCGGCGGTAGCTGGGCGAATCCATCGGATGCCCGCTTGAAAAATATCGGACAAAACTTTACTCGCGGACTCGAGGCTATCGATGCGCTTACCCCCATGTACTATCAGTACAAGTCCGATAATGAAATGCACTTACCGGCAGATGAAGAACACGTCGGTTTGATCGCCCAGGAGGTGCAAGAGGTGATCCCCGAAGCTGTGGAAACCAAAGACGATGGTTATTTGCTCCTGAACAACGATCCCATCATCTGGACCATGCTCAATGCCATCAAAGAACTCAAAGAACAAAACGAATCGCTGC
>CAYPUH010000356.1:0-4153 GCA_964413725.1 uncultured Cytophagia bacterium | reverse complement strand
GTATACTCTTGGACTGGTGACCCGCTTTGTCCTCTCATCTGCTCCGGGGCCTGTTGTCGTCAATGCATCCACCTCGCAGATGATCGATGATATTGCAGCCGAATTTAAACAACCTGTTTACCGGACACCTGTGGGAGAGATCCATGTAGCGCAAAAAGCGCGTGCGGTGGGAGCCTCTATCGCCGGAGAGGGAAACGGTGGAGTCATGTATCCGGAGCTTCACATCGGTCGCGATGCTCCCGTGGGTATTGCTCTTGTTTTACAGCATCTGACAGAGCAAAAACAGTCTATGAGCGCCTGCTTTCAACAGTTGCCCCAATACACGATGGTTAAGGACAAACTGACACTCGCGTTCGATACCGATACTCAAGCACTGCTGCACAGCCTGGCCAATGCCCACAAAAGAGATATGATCGATCGAACAGATGGATACAAATTTATCTTTGCCTCCTCCTGGGTTCATGTGAGAGCCTCGAATACCGAGCCTATTATTCGTGTTATAGCTGAAGCCCCTAGCCGGGAAGAGGCTCGATCCCTCGTGGATGAGTTTAAAAAAGAAATCGATGCTATGGTGGAATCATGAACAAACTCTATGACAAAATACAGGATATTCAGGATCGACTTGACAGCCTATCCACTGCGTCTGTCTCCACGGCAGAGATTACAGCGGAGCGGCTTGCCGGCATGCTCGATCATACCCTCTTGAAACCGGAAGCCCGCGCATCACAAATCATCGCTCTGTGTCAGGAAGCCATAGACTATGGATTCGCTTCGGTCTGTGTCAATCCTGTCTGGGTTTCTCTGTGTGCTGAACACCTTGATGATCATCCCATCGATGTCTGTACGGTCGTCGGCTTTCCTCTGGGTACCCATACCACGGCGATCAAAGTAACCGAGACTGAGCAGGCTCTTCGGGATGGTGCCAGGGAAATCGATATGGTACTGACGATTGGCCAGTTAAAGTCCGGTTATTGCGATCAGGTTTTCCAGGATATTCAGGCTGTGGTGAAGACAGCAGCACCCCATGCAGTCAAAGTCATTCTGGAGACCTGCCTGCTCACAGACGCGGAAAAAGCAGCAGCATGTGTGATTTCTCGTGAAGCAGGAGCAGCATTTGTGAAAACCTCCACGGGCTTTTCCAAAGCAGGAGCAACCATCCGGGATGTCCGGTTGATGCGCGCGATTGTGGGATCCCAGATGGGTGTGAAAGCCGCTGGCGGGATACGCGATAAACAGACCGCTCTGGAAATGATCAAAGCTGGAGCCAGTCGCCTGGGCTCCAGCTCCGGAGTTCATATCATTCAAACGTTTAAGGATAAATCCCAATGAAAAAATGGTTCGCGCTTGTGACCACCACGGTGATGGTGATCATCCTGAGTCATTGTGCCTCTGTACAACAACTGGTTCAACCCCCTTCGGTAAAACTGGAGTCCATGGGGCTTAGGGACCTTTCCTTCCAAGATCTCACCCTTGAGTTTGTCTTGCTGGTAAATAATCCCAATAGTTTTTCGATCCCCATCAAAGAGCTGGATTATTCCATCTGGATCGAAAACGAAACGCTTTTTACGGGAACCGAGAATCCGTCAAAAAACATCTCGGCACAAAACGTTACCCGGCTCCCCTTGCCTTTAAAGATCGAGTTTGATCGTATCAAATCGATTTACAAATCCTATGATAAAAGCGATAGTGTTAACTACCGGGTGGCGGGCCACCTTATTCCTGGAGGATTGTTTAACTTTAAAGTTCCCTTTGAGACCCATGGGTCCTTGCCCACGGTTCAGTTGCCAAGGATCTCTTTGAAAACCCTGCAAATCGAACAGATCTCGTTTGGTGGAGTGGATCTGAACCTGATATTGGCAATCGACAATCCCAATGCCTTTGGCTTTTCGGTGGGTTCTTTTTCCTATGATCTGTCTCTGGCGGGAGAGTCCCTTGTCGATGGCGAGACCCAATCTTTGGGCGATATAAAAAAGCATACATCCGGAGAACTGCGGTTGCCGTTATCCCTCTCCTTCAAAGGTATGGGAACGTCGCTTAGATCGCTTGTACGATCATCACAGACGAAAGTTGATCTGGCGGGAAAAGCAGAGATTGAAACGCAATACGGCCCCTTGCTTTTACCGTTCGATGTCCACGACACCATTTCGGTCATAAAGTAGGGGCCGTTTGGTCATTCCAATTTCTCTAAAGCGATCGACTGCTGGATTCCAGGGTTTTGAGGACAGAATCGGTAATCTCGCAACCCTCTTTTATCAGACCCAGAATGGCGGAACCGATGGCGGGTTCAAACCTCGGATCGATAAACTCGACTTCTCTGGCAACCTTTAGAGCTTCTTTCTGCATCAAGGGAATCAATGTTTCGCGTTGTTTAAAGACACTCCCAACAAGTGCAACAGATACGGCCTGATTGGATTTACCCATATTCAGGGTCACTGCTGCCACCACTTTACCCAACTCTGTTCCTGCGGTTTCAACGATCGATTGAGCAACCACATCTCCGTTGAGCCGTTCTTCAAAAATAATGGGAGCCAGACTGGCAATTTGAGTGCGGTCAATATCACCCGAGTAGATGGGTGATATAATGGTGGAGATAGAATCGAGTTGAAAAAAGTCAACAATTCGTTTTCCAAGAGTGGTTTTTTGACCGCGACCATCAAGGTCTTTTAGTGCGGCGATAATGGCTTGTTGTCCAAGGTAAAAACCACTGCCCTCGTCACCCAGCAGATACCCCCATCCACCACAACGGACCACGCTTCCATCCTCGGCTTTTCCAAAACAGATGGCACCTGTACCGGAAATCAGAATCATTCCGGGACCCCCGGCAAACGCACCCGCGAGTGCCGCCATGGCATCCGTATCGATGGTAAACTGCTCGACAACATTCACATTTTCCAGAACAGCCGCTATACGCTTGCGATCGGCAGGCCGTCCGGCACCCGCCAACCCAGCATAGAGATGATCGATGCGATCGACCCCCGCTTTTTTCTTCAGGTCGGCAACCAACGACGTGAAAACCGCAGAGAGTTTGTCATCACCAATGGCCTGGATGTTTGAAGACTCTCCGGTCGATTGTGCCCGGATATTCCCCTGATCATCCACCAATACCCCAACGGTTTTGGTGCCGCCGCCATCCAATCCTAGCGCAATTTTTGTCATTCAGTCGTCCTCCTTTTCAGTGACGTGTCTGTATATTCATCAACAGTATTATAAATATTGAAATCGATGAGAGAGTGTATGAACGAACCATGCAGACAACAAAGCCTTGATCAATTCTCCGGGGACAAAAATCAGGACTCCAGCGGTTATCGCAGTGGTCGGCGACAGCGGCGATTGTAGAATCAGTCTTGTCGACAGGTATAACCAGCCACTCCCAATGAAAAGCAAGAGCACGAGTCCGGAAAAATGAATACCCAATCGCTGGTAAAAAGAGGGAACAGGGACGCGTCGGTGGACCATCCATGAAATCCAGCCGGCAACAACGGGAAAGGCGATCAAATATCCGAAAGAAGGAGACAGGAGAGTGGACGGTCCTCCTCCCCCTGCAAAGACAGGGAGCCCGATCAATCCCAATATCAAATATACAGACTGACTCAAGACAGCCCATCGGGGATACAATATACTTCCCGTCAATACGGTGAAAAACGTCTGAAGGGTAAGAGGTACCAGGGGAAACGGGATACGGATCAACGCTCCAATGGCTGTCAATGCTGTAAAAAGTGCAGCCAGAATGAGCTGACGGGTACTGTTGTATGATACGATCACCTTTTTAACCACAGTCACGGAATCATTTACACATCTTGATCAGTTTACAAAATATCTTTTTGTAAATCAATTCCTTTTTCTGGTGTCCCCCAACCCGATGATCGATAATCACACCTGCTGCGGATCTTTGCATTGCATTTTCATCTTGCTTTTGCGGCGGGCTGTTGATATATTTTATGTTCGTTGTAATTACCTTAATTCCAGATCGATGGAACAAGCCATGTCGCATATAATACATAGATATAAACATTCAGTACACTCGATTCTCGTGGCACTCGTTGCTGACAGGCACAGTTCTTCTTACAGAGCAAGGCAACCAGGCTTCTACCCGATTAGGGTCTGGCTTTGGATTCTTTTGGCCAGCGTTCCGATTGAAAGTTCGGCTCTATCC
>CAYPUH010000355.1:3142-4183 GCA_964413725.1 uncultured Cytophagia bacterium | reverse complement strand
TTTTTTCTCTCACACGTTTCTTTTCTCACTCTCTTCTCATCTCACTATATTTCTTCCTCACATCTTTTCTCTCACTCTGTTTTCCTCTCACTCTCTTTTTCTCTCACACTCTTCTTCCCTCACTGTTGTTGTTTTCTTCCCACTTAGACGTGGCACTTGTTTTTTTCCTCTCACTGCTTTTTCCTCCCCCTCTTGCATTTTATCCCCAAATTCCCTATACTTTTAGCAACGCTCATCATAAAGGACATTGCTGCATGCCGCATACATCGCAACGCACGCTCTTTATCACACGACTGGTGGTACTGACCTCGCTCACTCTCGCCATCCAACTCATCGGTCTGCCGCAACCGGTCACCGGTCCGCTCATCAATCTGATGCTGATCCTCACCACACTGGTACTCAACGCCCCGGCCGGTATGGCTCTGGGCATCATCACGCCGCTGGCGGCGGTGTTGCGCGGACAACTGCCACCGGTTCTGGCCCCCATGGTGCCGTTTATCATGATCTCCAATATCCTTCTGGTGCTGATATTCGCGACCCTCCGTCGACTGATGTCGGGTTCTGCCCGGCCGTCTCGGCGCCCCATCCGGTCGGCCTCCACCTGGTTTGCATTGGTCAGCGGTTCTCTGATCAAAACCGGATGGCTCTATGTCTCTGCCTCCCTGGTGTTGCCGGTGCTGCTGGGCGACACCCTCCCTTCCCGGATGATCGGTATGATGGCACTCCCCCAGCTGATCACCGCCCTCATCGGCGGTGCCCTGGCCATGATTCTCTATGGCATGATTTCCTCCTACCTGAACACCGACCGGCCCTGACAACAAAATCACCATGAACCGTTCCGGTTTTGCAGCGTTAAAAAGCCGGAATAGGCCGGTCCCGACCCGCTGTTTTTCGTACGACGCCACAAGGCTCTTTCTGATTCGTCCGACCGCTCGTTCCATGCCAAGCAACGGTTCGTTGTCGAACAAACTGCCGAGGATATCGAATGAGCACAGATTCAGAGGGATCATTTTTTTTAAAAATGTGCCGACAAGAATGACC
>CAYPUH010000355.1:0-3132 GCA_964413725.1 uncultured Cytophagia bacterium | reverse complement strand
ACCTGTCCCTGCGTGTTGCAATCACGAGGACCGCATTCTTTATCTCTGTATTTTCTCCGCGCGCTCTGATCGAGTAATGGATGAATGAATAACCACTGATAAAACCGGACTTTAGTATGCCCCGTCCCATATCCATCATCAATGCCCGGACTCACAATCTCAAAGAGATCTCTCTGGACATTCCCCGCAATGCCCTGGTGGTGATCACCGGCGTGTCCGGCTCGGGTAAATCCAGTCTGGCCTTTGACACGCTCTATGCAGAAGGTCAGCGACGTTATGTGGAATCCCTGTCCGCCTATGCGCGCCAGTTTCTGGACCGGATGGATCGTCCTGATGTGGACGAAATCTCGGGCATCGCTCCGGCCGTGGCCATCGAACAGAAAAATCCAACCCGCAGCTCCCGCTCCACCGCGGGTACGGCCACGGAACTGCAGGACTATCTCAGACTACTGTACGCTCGTGTGGGCCGGACGGTGTGCCCGCTTTGCGGTATCGAGGTCAAAAAAGACAGCGTGGAGGATGCCCTTGACTGGCTGGAATCACGGCAAGAGGGCAGTAAGGTGGTGGTAACGTTTACGATCCATGAGGGACGGCCCGAAACGTGGCTCGACACCCTCAAACAAAAAGGCTATTTCCGGCTCTGGATCGACGGCAAAACCACCCGTATGGACGAGACAGAGCAGGTGGCCATGCCCCTCACCGTGGTGGTGGATCGTATGGTGGTGCGCGAGGGGTTTCGCACCCGCGCCGCCGACTCGCTGGAACAGGCTTTTCACGAGGGCTGGGGTCGCCTAGAACTCAGACTCGATGACGGCTCGGTGGAGTCGTTCTCCCAGATTTTTGAATGCGCATCGTGCGGACGCTCGTTTATCGAACCGCAGCCGCGTCTCTTTTCATTCAATAATCCCTTTGGTGCCTGCCCCGAATGCAAGGGATTCGGCGACACCATTCATATCGATCCCGACCGTGTTGTTCCGGACCGAAGAAAAAGCCTCGCCGGTCACGCCATCCAGCCCTGGACATCTCCCACTCATCGCGAACTCTACGAATTGATGTTGCGGCAAGCACCCCGCTATGGTATCGATATCCACGCACCGTATGAGACGCTGACCGCCGAACAACAGCGACAGATCTGGAGTGGCTTTGGAGAGTTTCCAGGTATCGACCGGTTTTTTCGTTGGGTGGAACGCAAGAAATACAAAATCGGGATGCGCGTCCTCCTGAGTCGCTACCGCGGCTATGTGCCCTGCCACGTGTGCGGCGGCAGCCGGCTGCGGCCCGAGGCGCTCTATGTACGGGTGGGCGACAAGACCGTGGCTGACGTCAACCACATGAATCTGCGCGACGCCAAACATTTCTTCGAGAGCCTGAGGTTGAACACCCAGCATCGGGATATCGCCGGACAGATCCTGCAGGAAATTCGCAACCGACTCGCCTATCTGAACACCATCGGCCTGGGATATCTGACCCTGGACCGGCGCACGTCCACATTGTCCGGCGGTGAATTCCAGCGGATCAACCTGGCCACCGCTCTGGGCGCCAAGCTGGTGGGTTCTCTCTATATTCTCGATGAACCCACCATCGGTTTGCACCCCCACGATACCGGTAATCTGATCGAGATCCTGCAGTCCCTGCGCGATATCGGCAACACCGTGGTGGTAGTGGAACACGATGCCGACGTCATGCGGTCCGCCGATCACATCATCGATCTGGGACCCGATGCCGGACGCCGGGGCGGGAACATCATGTTCCAAGGTCCGGTTCATGATATCCAGGAGGACAACACTTCTCTCACCGGTGCCTTTCTCAGTGGTCGCAAGCGGATTCCCCTGCCGGCGGAACGCCGCAACGGCGATACCGACCACCTGGTCATTCACAATGCCAGGGAACACAATCTGAAGAACCTGACCGTCTCCCTGCCTCTGAAGCGTTTTGTGGCGGTCTCGGGTGTCTCCGGCTCGGGCAAGAGCACTCTGATCAACGACGTGCTCTATAGCCACCTCATGAAGGCCAAAGGCCAGTGGCAACACCGCACCGGCGACTGCGACGGCATCGACGGCATCCAAATCATCGACGCCGTGGAGCGCGTGGATCAGTCCCCCATCGGCAAGACACCCCGCTCGAATCCGGCCACCTATCTCAAGGCCTTTGACAGCATTCGGCAGCTGTTTGCCAACACCCGCCAGTCCCGTCTGCATGGCTACAAGCCCGGCACGTTTTCTTTCAATGTGCCGGGTGGACGCTGTGAGACCTGTGAAGGTGCCGGCGTGGTCAAGATCGAGATGCAGTTCCTCGCCGATCTCTATCTTGAATGCGAGTCCTGTGGCGGCAAACGCTACAAAACATCGATCCTGGATGTACGCTATCACGGCAAAAACATCGCCGAGGTGTTGGATCTGACGGTGGATGAGGCGGTGGACTTTTTTCACAGAGATCGCAAGACGGTCAAAAAACTGCAGCAGCTGCAGGTGGTGGGACTGGGCTATCTGAAACTGGGACAACCCTCGACCACACTCTCCGGCGGGGAGGCGCAACGCATCAAACTTGCCGCACACCTGGCGGACCGCGCCGACAAACATACCCTCTATATCTTTGACGAGCCCACCACCGGATTGCATGCGCGGGATGTGGCGGTACTGTTGGATTGCTTCCGGCAACTCCTCGAGGCCGGACATTCGCTGATCGTGATCGAACACAACCTGGAAGTGATCAAAAGCGCCGACACCGTCATCGACCTGGGACCCGGCGGCGGTGACCACGGCGGCACCCTGATCGCCACCGGCACTCCGGAAGAGCTCATCACCCATCCCGACTCGCTGACCGGACGCTATCTGAAACAGGTTATGTGAATAAAGCCGGAAGACTGGGGGCAGAGGACAAAAGACGGAAATCCGTTCGCACCGGGTTGTACGACGGGAAGCACATCGAAATGAAAACGATACTCAAAAACGCCTCACGCAAAGCCGCAAAGAGCGCAACGGACGCAAAGAAAAGCAGAAAGCAACAGCGAGAAACCCACAAGTAAAAACAGAAAACCGCTCCCTCTGTTGTCATTCCCGCGAAAGCGGGAATCCAGAGCATAAAACCCCGCATCTCGAAACCGGTGAAAACCGGAATGAGGTCAATGGCAGG
>CAYPUH010000354.1:0-4212 GCA_964413725.1 uncultured Cytophagia bacterium | reverse complement strand
CATTATCACTGGTGTCCGATTGACAAGCCGGACACCAGTGGAACATAATCATAACGATGGTTTTTGTTGGATTCTGTTAACACGGAATCCAGGAGAGAACGTAGGGATTGTTAACTGTATTAATTTGAGTGTCTTAAGTTTTGAAATTAAGAAAAAATCTTGACTTTTGCACTCAACAATGATATATTAAAGGGGCTATAGGTTTTTCGAACCATGCATCCCAGAGACAGGGGTCTGATTCCGCCAGCCATCTTTCCGTTCGCATCGCCTGCATCGGCATCCCTGAGCTTTCCAGACATTACGATCTGTTTTGCATATTGACTGGCTGAGTATTGAGAATTGTCATCCAGGCAGCCGTCGATCCTGCGTATAGGACGGGATCCATCCAGTCGCCTGTCGGGGTGTCGACGTGATACACTCCGTCATATGCCACGCGAGATCCCTCGGCCTCAGAAATAATGACACACAGGACATCCAGTCCTTCATCGATCAATGAGGAGATGAAAATGAGACAGAATATCATGTTGGGAGGCTTGATCGTTCTTTTGGTATTCAGCGTGATCGTGATGTCTTCCTGCGCGGGTTCGCGCAATGATTCAATATCCGGTGATGCGGGGTTTGCGGGAGACAGTGAGTCGACGCTGACTGGCGACACCACCACGACGGAAACCGATGAGGATGAAGTTCTTCGTCTGCTGGGCTTGAGTGAAGAGGGTGAATCCACAACTTCTCCAACAGAATCCTCGACCTCTTTGGCGACCGATTCCGAACTGCAGCAACGGGTCAATGATTTGCAGCAGCAGGTGGAAGAAAAAGAAGTACAGGTTGCCAATCTTCAGGCAGAACTGGCTGAGCGGGACCGGCGGCTGGAGGAATTACAAAAAGAATCGACCCGTCAGCCCACATCCTCCTCTACGTCATCAACCCTTGCGGTGAGCGGGACCTTTAAGGAACGATATGATCGTGGCCTGCAGATCTATAACAACCGCGAATACCGGCAGGCGTTGCGGGTGTTCAGTGACTTGCTTGCGACACCCGGTTCTGACAATTTAAAGGACAATTGCCAGTACTGGAAGGGGGAATGCTACTATGGTTTGGGCGAATACAATCAAGCTATCATCGAATTTGAAAAGGTTTTCGCCTATCATAATTCCAACAAATATGATGATTCTCAACTTAAATTGGGTCTGTGCTATCTTCAGCTGGGGAATCGGGAAAAAGCGAACCGAGAGTTTCAGAAATTGCTGGACAATTACCCGGACAGCGAATATATCAGCAAGGCGAGATATTATCTGGGACAGTAGGATATAACCCAAATGGGGCATTTATAGGGATGGCAGTTGTCATCCCTTTTTTTGTGTTGCAATTCAAGGTAAATTTTTCTAATTTGTAAGGCTTTATCAACTTGTTCTCCGTTGTAACATCCGGATGTGTTACACGCCTCCGGAATCATCGACGCGGTCCGGATTCTGTGTGCACAGAATCCGGTTCTGACAGATATAATAATTGGATATTTCGATAAATTGGGTGTATGGACTCATGAAAAATCGGTTAAGAATCCTGTTTCTGGCATCAGAAGTGGAACCATTTGCGAAAACCGGTGGGCTGGCAGATGTCGCCAGTGCACTTCCCAAAGCGCTCTATGAAAAGGGGCATGACGTTCGTGTGATGATGCCCAAATATGGTTGCATCAGTGAGCGACGCTATGTACTCCGGGATGTCATTCGATTGAAAAAAATTCCCGTCAAGATGGCCGGAGATACCCACAATGTTTCCGCAAAGTCTGCATTCATTCCAGACACCAAAGTTCAAGTCTATTTTCTCGATTATAAATCCTATTTTGGGGGGCAGGATTTATACGTGGATTCCAAGACCGGTAAGGATCTTCCCAACAATCCGGAGCGGTTCGCATTGTTTTGCCGTGCGGCTCTGGAGACCACAAAGTTATTACACTGGGAACCGGATGTGATCCACTGCAATGACTGGCAGACGGCATTGATTCCGTGGCTGTTGAAAAATGAATACCGATCCGATGATTTTTTCAATGACACTTTTACATTGCTCTCGCTACACAATATGGCTTACCAAGGGGTGTTCTCTCCGGATGTCCTGTCCCGGATCGGTCTGCCTGAGACCTTAGCGGAAGACGGTAACGCCATGCATTTTCATGGGCAGGCGAACTTTTTGAAGCTGGGAATACTGACCAGTGATTATCTGACGACGGTCAGTCCAACCTACGCCCGGGAGATACAAAATGACGAGGCGCTGGGTGCGGGGTTGCAGGATATTCTCAGGGAACGTCATCAACATATCAGTGGTATCCTGAACGGTGTGGATTATCGCGTCTGGAATCCAGAGGTGGACGAGTCGATCGAGGTCACATATGACACAACAACCATCGAGAAAAAGAACGAGAACAAGAAAGCATTGTTAAAGAGTGTGAATCTTCCTTATGACGAGTCGACTCCAACCATCGCGATGATTTCCAGACTGGCTGAGCAAAAGGGGTTCGATCTGTTGCTCGAGGCCATGGATGATTTGATGAAAATGGATGTTCAGCTGGTAATCCTGGGAACCGGCGATCCGGCGATACAGAAACAACTCGACTCTCTCGCCTCGACCTATTCGCAGCGTGTCGCGATTTCGTTTACCTTTGATGACAATCTGGCTCATCAGATCGAAGCGGGAAGCGATCTCTTTTTGATGCCCTCGCGATATGAACCCTGCGGCTTGAATCAGATGTACAGTTTAAAATATGGTACCTTGCCCGTGGTTCATGCGGTGGGTGGGCTGGCCGACACGGTGGTGGATATGGATGAACATCCCAACAAGGGCAATGGATTTGTTTTTACATCCTACGACGCTGCGCATATGGTCAAAGCCGTTGCCCGGGCGGTGAAACACTATCAAGACCCCAAAGGATGGCAAAAAATCCTTAAACGAGCGATGAAACAGGATTTCTCCTGGGGGTCTTCAGCCGATCATTATATCAAACTCTATCAACAGCTGATTTCGAATTCCATGCCGAGAATCTGATCGTATGTCGGATCCGCTGCCGGATCCGGCATTTTGGTGTTTCGACTTGAAACAACTTGTTTCAGGCATTGACAGACTCGACGTGCCGGTAGTGTGTTCGGTCCTTACCACGGTTTGAGTTGCGAATCAAGCCTGTATTTAAATTATTATTTCCTCATGATTAAAGCTTGTAACTTTCCACTCCAGCACCCTCGATGTTTCCAGCTTTTCATCCTTTGCATTGGCATCAAAATTGCTCTATTAACGAAACCTGGGCTGGTGTTGTGGCATCAGACCGGGGGGGAGAGAAACGAAGAGGGGAGAGCCAGTTCTTTTCCGCCCGGTGACTTGTAATCGCAAACGAGATGAGAGTGGCTGACCATGGAAGGTATAGACGTCACCGTGGACAATGTGGGTTCACTACGAGATATCGCTCTAATGCGGGTGAGTGGATTTGTGGACACCACGACCTCGACGGAGCTACAGCAACGATTGTTTCAACTGATCCAGAATGGTTATTCTCATTTTATCGTCGACCTGGCTGACGTTCAATATGTAAGCAGTGCGGGCTGGGGTGTCTTTGTGGGAGAAATCCGTGGGCTTCGGGAAAAGAGTGGTGACCTGAAGATTATTCACATGACCCCTGAAGTTTACGAAGTGTTTGAAATGCTGGAATTCAACCGTATCCTTTCTTCGTATGAGTCCCTGGAGGAGGCGGTCGATGATTTCGATTTTTGTCGGGGGCTTGATCTGACCCAGAGTGGTCTCATCAATCAGGAGTCGGGTATTGGGGCTACAGTGAAACAGATCGCCCGCCCTGTGCCGAAAAACAACTCCTCCTCAGGATCAATACCCACACCACAACAATATCCCAAGCATACACGGATGGTCAACGATTCAGAATTGCCCCTGAACGAGAAAATTAAAAAGCTCGTGGTGGAAAATCCGCGCCTGGGGGTATGGGGAATCAAGCGATCCCTTTACTCGCCCCGCTTTGGATATACTCGCGTCGGACTGCTTAAATTGAGAAACCAGATGAAGCGTCTGGGGCTGGAAACCCGTGCCCGGCGATATCGCTTTTACCGATCACGATAATCACGCCTGGCCGTGGTCATTCCTGATGCGGTATCACCACCGAATCTTTCATACATTCATTCAATATGATACCGTCACGGCAAGAGTGAACGCCTCTCTGTC
>CAYPUH010000353.1:0-4223 GCA_964413725.1 uncultured Cytophagia bacterium | reverse complement strand
CGATCGTGCCAATATTCACATGAGGCTTTGTGCGCTCAAACTTTTGCTTTGCCATTTTTTCCTCCGAACAGTATGTCGTTCGTTATGCTCATACGAGTTAACGAGCCCACGACCAGGATTGAACTGGTGACCTCATCCTTACCAAGGATGCGCTCTACCGCCTGAGCTACGTGGGCTTGTGGACTGATGGTGAGCGGGAGACGGGACTCGAACCCGCGGCTGACAGCTTGGAAGGCTGTTACTCTACCAACTGAGTTACTCCCGCAAAAATCCCACCGCCTGAAACAAAAAAATATCGGCTCAGCAATGATCGACAAAAGGTTCCGAGACCGATATTGTGCAGGATATGAGTATCAATTCAACATGGTGGGGAGAGGAGGATTCGAACCTCCGAAGGCGATACGCCGACAGATTTACAGTCTGTTCCCTTTGGCCGCTCGGGCATCTCCCCAAAACTCTATAGCGAGAGCCACCAGCAGGAATCGAACCCGCGACAGCCTCATTACAAGTGAGGTGCTCTACCTACTGAGCTATGGTGGCATTTGCATGCCCAACATTTTAATTAGCCTTTAAAGATATGAATTTCTCACAAAAAGTCAAGGAAAAACTTGTTAAAGATGGGGGTTTTTTGACATTTTTGCACCCCGCAACATCAACATTCTCAATGACTGTACTGCCACTCGGACACCTCTTTGGCATCCTTGACATCCACACCCCGCTTTTTCAACTCATCGCGGATGTAATCCGAAAGCTCCCAGTTTTTTTGTTGCCGGAACTGCCAGCGCAGGTCAACCAGCAAATCGATAAAGGGATCCGCCGCCTCACTCCGGGTCTCGGCCTGTGGATCGAGTATAGCCAAAATACGGTCTCCACCGGTCAGGAACAAATCGTACAGCCGCTGCACACCGCCCCGACTCAGCGCCGCCTTGCTGTCCAGACGCTTGTTGATCTCGCGGGACAGATCAAACAGAACGGCAATGGCCGCCGGTGTATTGAAATCGTCATCCATCGCCTCAAAAAATCGCCGTTGCGTGGTCTCTACCAACTGATCGATCCCCGAATCCACCTCCCCGTCTGGAGCACTCTCCAGAGCGCGCTGGAGGGCTTTCAGTGTGGACTGCAATCGCTCCAGTCCCTGTGCCGAGGCCTGCATCGCCTCGTCGCTGAAATCGACCGGACTGCGATAATGGGTCTGCAGTATGAAAAATCGGATCTCCAGTCCGCTGAATTTTTCAAGGGCTTTGGCGATGGTGGTAAAATTGCCCAGAGACTTGCTCATCTTGACACCCTCCACCAACACCATATTGTTGTGCATCCAGTAACGCACAAAGGGCTTGCCGGTGGCCGCCTCACTCTGGGCGATCTCACATTCGTGGTGAGGGAACTGGTTTTCCATCCCTCCACCGTGGATATCGATGGTGTTGCCGAGATATTTCATCGCCATGGTGGAACATTCAATATGCCATCCCGGATATCCCTTTCCCCAGGGACTGTTCCATTGCATCACGTGTTCCGGCTGGGCTTTTTTCCACAATGCGAAATCAGCCGGGTGTTTTTTCTCCGGATTCACATCGACACGGCTGCCGGCTTGCTGGTCGTCGATTTTACGGCCGGTGAGTCTGCCATAGTCGGCCCACTTTGACACATCAAAATAGACAGAGCCGTTCACCGTATAGGCATATCCCCTGTCCAGCAATCTCTCCACCATCTCGATCTGTTCGGGCACATGGGCGGCCGCATGCGGCGAAATGTCGGGACGCAGAACGTTCAACGCATCCATGGCCTCGAAATAGGCCCGCGTATATCGCTCTACGAGTTCCATCGGCTCGACGTGTTCCCGTTTGGCCCCCTTTAGGATCCGGTCCTCACCGGTGTCCAGCAAGTGGCCCACATCGGTAATATTCTGAACATATTTCACGGTGTAGCCGAGGGTACGCAGGTAGCGCACCACCGCGTCAAAGGCCACATAGCTCTTGGCATGGCCGATATGAGGATAGTCATAAACCGTGGGACCACATACATACATGTGTACCCGGCCCTCATGAAGGGGTTGAAACGCTTCTTTTTGTCGTAAAAGTGTGTTGTATATCATTAAGGCCATAAAACCCTACCCTTCAGATGGAGATTGATGATACTCTATCAATGCAACAGCATGAGCGGCGATCCCCTCTTCGCGACCGGTGCTGTCCAGTCCTTCGGTCGTAGTCGCTTTGACGGAGACGCACCCGATGTCGACCTCCATTGTCCTAGCCAGTGCCTGGCGCATGGTATCGATATGAGGTCTGAGTTTGGGGCGCTGCAGAACGACGGTCGCATCCACATTGCCCACACGGTATCCGTTCTCGTGCAACAGACGGACCACGTGCAGCAGCAGCAGCAGGCTGGAGGCCCCCCGATATTGCGGATCCGTATCCGGAAAGTGGACGCCGATATCGCCCAGCGCGGCGGCACCGAGCAGGGCATCGCTGATGGCATGGCACAACACATCGGCGTCCGAGTGTCCCAGCAGTCCACACTCATGTTGCAGCTCCACCCCGCCCAACACAAGGGCGCGATCGCCGACCAAGCGATGGACATCATATCCATAACCGATTCTTATCCCCATCCGTGTTGCTCCACAATGCGTTCAGCCAGAAACAAATCCTCCGGAGAGGTTATCTTGATGTTGCTATAGGCGCCGGGAACCACCTCCACTTCATAGCCCAGGGCTTCCACCAGTGCAGCGTCATCGGTACAAAGCCGCAGCAGTTTGCCTCCCTGACGATAGGCTTCCAGGATCAGATGTCGCTGAAAGGCTTGTGGCGTCTGTACCAGGCAGAGTGACGCGCGGTCCAGTGTCTCTCCCACCAGTCCATTTCGAGTCGTCTTGATGGTATCCTTTGGAGGCACCGCCACAAGAGCGGCTCCCCGGCGTCCGGCAGCGGTGATGGTTGTGGAGATCATTTCCGGGGTCACAAAGGGCCTCACACCGTCATGGATGAGCACGATGTCGTTCTTCGGGTCGGCCGCATCGAGACCGGCTTTTACAGAATCGTGGCGCTCCCGGCCACCGGGAACGATCCACTGGAGTTTATCATACCGTTTGGCACGGCAAATCAGGGCCTGAAGCCGGCTGATATCCTCTTCAGGGCCAACGAGCACGATCTCGTGAATATCATTAGAGGCCTGAAAGCGGTCCAGAGTCCACTGCAGAATGGGTTGACCACACAGGTTTATAAATTGTTTTTTATCTTTTCGGCCCATCCGGCTACCGGATCCGGCCGCAACAATGATCGCTGTGCAGTTCATATCACCACTCACGTGCCTGTCATTGCTACAAAACCAACATGGCATCCCCGTACCCCAGAAACCGAAATTTCTCCCGGATCGCCTTTCGATACGCCTTGAAGACAAAATCCCGCGAAGCAAAGGCTGCAACCAGCATCAAGAGCGTGGAGCTTGGGGGATGAAAATCGGTGATCAGCCGATCGACGATGTTAAACTCGTAAGGAGGATAGATAAACTTGTCGGTCCAGCCATTGCCTCCCTTGGCCCAGCCCTCAGAGGTCACCGAAGTTTCCAGGGCCCGTACCACGCTGGTACCGACGGCAATCACATTGTTTTTGTTGCGGGTACTTTCATTGATGATCTCAGCGGCCTCGTCGGAAATCTCGTAATACTCGGAATCCATTTTATGACGGCTGAGGTCTTCCACCACCACGGGACGAAAAGATCCCAGTCCCAGGTGCAGGGTAATGGGAACCAGATTGACGCCTTTTTTTTCAATCTTTTTCAGCAGTTTTTCGGAGAAATGCAGTCCGGCTGTGGGAGCGGCCACAGCACCGCGCTGCGAAGCATACACGGTCTGATAGCGTTTTTTATCATCGGGTTCCGGATCGCGTTTGATATACGGCGGCAGCGGCGACTTGCCGATGGAATCCACGATATCGTAAAAATCCCCGTCATAATTGAAACGGACAACACGTCCACCGGAAACAGTGTTATCGATCACATCGCAGGCCAGTTTATTGCCAATGGAGAGTCGGTTTCCCACGCGCACCTTGCGGGCGGGTTTGACCTGTACCTCCCACAAGCTCTGTTCCAGTTCGCGCAGCAAAAAAACCTCGACCTTGGCATCGGTTTTGTCTTTGGTGCCTTCAAGGCGGGCGGGAAACACCTTGGTGTTGTTCACCACCAGACTGTCGCCTTTCTGCATATAATCGATAATCTGGCCCAGCGTGCGC
>CAYPUH010000352.1:266-4228 GCA_964413725.1 uncultured Cytophagia bacterium | reverse complement strand
CCTCATATCTGTTCCAAGGGAAATTTCCCCCTGACCCTGCTGCGCGACGGAACCCCGGACGAGATCGGGACCGCCACCCTCCGGCTGATCGATGCCGTGCGCGGCAGCAAGCATATCATTTCCACCGCAGATGCTGTGCTACCGGATACACCCGCTGTCAATTATATCACCTTTGTAAATACGGCCAGACAAGCCGTGTCCGAATGAGACTATCCGGTAAGACTTTGCAAATAGACCCAGGAATAGACTAAAAGAATTCACCGCAGAGCCACCCGGAGAGGCAAAAGATCAGGAATTCAGAGTCTGTAAAATAGTTGTTTTCCCGGATTCTGTTACCACGAACCGGAAAAGAAGGTGGAGGATGATATGCGCGTTCGTTTCTGTATGTCCCTGTTGTGTTTGGCGGCTATCCTGTGCTCCTGTGGATCGGATGACGGGGTCACGACCATCCGGTATTGGGCGTTCGGTGGGGTGCCGGCACAGAACCAGTGGGTGCGTGAAGAGGCCAAACGGTTTAACGCAGAGCACCCCGATATCAAGGTGGTCGTCAGTCTCAAGAGCTGGAACATGATTCGGGAATTGCTGTACGTCAATTTCACCAGCGGCACGGGACCGGATGTGGTCCGGGTTCACGCCAACTATGCATCCGAATTCGGAGAAGGCGGATTTTTCTATCCCGTCAACGAATTCGCCGATTTCGATTCGGTCAGGTCGTGGTACGAACCCTATGCCATCGAATCCTGCAGCTATAAAGAATCGTGTTACGGTCTGCCGTCTTCAGCTCTGGCCTTTATACTGGCATGCAATCGCGAGTTGTTCGACCGCTATAATCTAAAGCCTCCTAGGACCTGGTCCGAATTCCGCGACGTCGCCAGAAAACTGACCCGGGATACCGACAATGACGGTGAGCCCGATCAATGGGGTCTGGTCCTGATGGGAGGGGACCGCGGCGGCTTTGCGTATCGACTGGCACCGTTTATCTATAAAGCGGGCGGTGATATCCTGTCCAAAGATCTCACCACCGTACGGTTCAATGAACCGGCCGCCTTTTCCGCTCTCCAACTCTTTGTGGACATGTTTCACAAAGATCGTTCCATCACTCCCGGTTTTTGTGCGTATACACACAGTGAAATCAGCGATCTGTTTCACAACAATAAAGTGGGTATGAGCATCGAAGGACCGTGGTTCCGCAACCTGATTGCCGCGAAAAGTCCGGACAAGGATCTCTATATCGTACCCATTCCCGTACCCGATCATCTGGCACATCGCTATGAGAGCATGCCCACGTTACAGGATGTTGTGATGGTGGCCTTGAACAGAAACAGTAAACATCCAGAGGCCGCCTGGAAGTGGATGAAAACTATCCGCAATCCAAAAGCGGATATGAACTGGATCACCTCGGATTTTGGCGGTATCGCGGTCACCAAAGAGGCGGTCAACAGCGAGCAAGCAAAAGATGTCCCCGATCTCGATATGTTTCGCCACGAATTGGTGGCAGCCCGGCCCTGGCCGTCGCATCCACAGATGATCTGGATTGTACGAAATATTATGGCGGTCTATGGCCTCAAGGCGATTAACGGTGATATAAATGCGCGTAAAGCCTGGAACGAGGCCACGCAAAAGGCACAGGAGGTATTGGACGAATGATGCGAAAAAAATGGACACCGTTGCTGCTTTTTTTCCCGGCATTGGCATTTACATTGTTTGTGCTGGTTTTCCCGCTGTTGCAAAATCTGCTCAACAGCTTTCGAAAGGTGAGTCTCATTCACGGGGCGGGAGAGTGGACGGGCTTTCACAATCTGGTTCGCGTGCTGGAGGACGATGTCTTTTGGATTGCCCTGCAGAACTCTGTGCTCTATGCGGTGTTGGGTACGCTTATATCCATGGTGGTGGGGCTGCTGACCGCTCTTTTGCTCAACGCCAAAATCGGGCGTATTGCCTCTCTGTTTAAATTCCTGTATATCATGCCCTGGATCATTTCACCGGTGGTGGCGGGATTTGCCTGGAAATGGCTGCTGAACGACCAAACCGGTCTCATCAATCATTGGCTGATGTCATTGGGGCTGATCGATGAGGGCATCAGCTGGCTGGGTCAGGCCAATACAGCGATGTTTAGCATCATCGTGGCCCGGGTGTGGCAGTTTTTCCCGTTTTCCATGGTCATGTTTCTGGCGGGTTTGCAGGCGATTTCCACGGAGCTCTATGAAGCTGCGGATGTGGACGGTGCCTCGCCGTTTGAAAAGTTTTTCCACATTACCCTGCCCAATCTCAAATCGGTGACCAGTGTTTTGCTTCTGCTGGGGCTGATCTGGAGCATCAATGATTTTAATATGGTCTTTGTCATGACCCGCGGCGGACCCATCAATGCCACCATGGTTCTGCCGGTTCTGGTTCGCGAATTTTCCTTTGTGCAATTCAATCTGGGTAAAGGGTCGGCGTTGAGTATACTCGTCTTTACCGTCCTGCTCACACTCTCTCTCATCTACCTCAAACTCTATTCGCGCCGGGAGTCGTTATGAAAAAAATCACGCTGATTGTGCTCATGTCTCTGCTGGCGGTGGTGATATTGGTTCCCTTTTTGTGGATGATTTCCACGTCGCTGAAACCGGTTACCGAAGTGGCCAGGATTCCGCCGCGCTGGATTACCCCCAATATGTCCTTTGACGCCTATTTTGATATGTTTGATTATTTACCGTTTTATACCTACACCCTGAACAGCCTGATCATCGCACTGGCAACCACCGGACTCACATTGCTCATCGGCAGCCTGGCCGCGTTTTCCTTTTCCCGGTTTCAGTTTCGCGGCAAGCATCTTTTCCTGCTCGTGCTGCTGTTGTCGCAGATGCTGCCGGGAGCTTCGATCATCATTCCGCTCTTTCAACTCATTCGCGACGTACATCTCTATGATACGCATTTGGGCTTGATCCTCATCCATACGGCCGTCTATTTGCCCTTTACCATCTGGTTGTTGTATGGATTCTTCAAGACGATCCCCATCGAGGTCGAAGATGCCGCTCTCATCGACGGCTGTTCGAGAATGCAGGCTCTGTTCCGCGTGTTGTTGCCCCTGGCCTTGCCCGGCATCGGCGCCACAGCACTCTTTGCCTTTCTGGCCTCCTGGAACGAGTTTTTCTTTGCCCTGATCATGACCTCGTCGGATGCCACCCGCACCATCCCCGTGGGCATCGGGTTGTTTGTGGGAGAGTATCTCGATGTCTGGAACCAGATGGCCGCCGCCGCCGTGCTGTTCAGTCTGCCCCCCCTGATTCTCTTTTCCATGCTGCAGCGCACCTTTATCAAAGGTCTGTCTGCCGGGGCGATAAAGTAGAGTCCACCTAGATATAGTCCACCTCCAAGGGGGACTATATCTATCTGATCCTACCACTTTGCCTCAAACGGCGCGATATCGGCGATGCGCTCTTTCAGACCCGGCAGGGGGGGCAGGGGATCGCTGGGGATGGGTTCGTACCAAAAGGGCACGGCGCACCAGTCGTCGGAGCGTTCCACGAGTCCGGTACCCGGCTCATACCCGATCTGTTGCATGGTCACGCGGATGTCTTTTTTCCAATAGATGGGATCGGGCAGATGCCAGCGATAGGCGGTGACAAACTCGTCGCCGGCCAGACTGGCACCGTGGTAGAGAAAGGGTGTCTGCTGCACGCCAAAGGCCAGACAGATATAATCCTCACTGCCGGTGCCGCAGAGGCTGGGGAACTCTGTATCGCCGTCCAGGTAGAACTTCACCTCACCCTCGCCCCACCAGTTGGGCGCCAGCGGCCGCACACCGATCACCGCCCCCATAAAGCGTCCCTCTCCCAGTCGCTTTGGCAGGATTTCAAAATCCTCACCTTCGGTGGTGGGATTTTCCCGGCGAAAACAGGCATGCAGTCGACCGAAATGATCGGGTAGCGGATCGTTGCGGGTACAGTCGATTTGATAGTAGATGCGCAAATCGGCATCCG
>CAYPUH010000352.1:0-256 GCA_964413725.1 uncultured Cytophagia bacterium | reverse complement strand
TCGTTACTCAGCGTGATCCGCGCCCGCTGCGCAAAGGGCATGGGCAGCCAGATATTGACGCCACCCAATTCGCTCACAGAATGCACGGCAGACTGGAACGGCACCACCTTGGCGTGCGCCACACCAAAAAAATCGCCCAGCGGACATTCGATGCTGGGATGCGACTGTCCGTCCCAATAGATACGGATGACGCTGCACACGACGGCTACTTGTTCATTGGACGTGTGAAAATCAAGCATGGTGGATCGGGCCGTGG
>CAYPUH010000351.1:2472-4261 GCA_964413725.1 uncultured Cytophagia bacterium | reverse complement strand
GGATACACGGGTATGGACGTCCATCTCCGAAACCTTGACCGGTGTGGGCAAGGAATTTATGCCCGCTCTGGATGAGGGATCGTTTCTGTTGATGCCCACCACCATGCCGCATTCGGGCATCCAGGAAAATCTGGAGGTGATCCGGATGCTGGACAAGCAGGTGAATGCCATTCCCGAAGTGGACAATGTGGTGGGGAAATGGGGACGGGTGAATTCGGCTCTGGATCCGGCGCCGACGTCCATGTACGAGAATGTGATCAACTATAAATCCGAGTATATCCTGGACGAAAACGGGCGACGCATGCGGTTTCGTGTGGACGACGACGGTGCGTTTGTTCTCAAAGACGGTGAAACCTATGACCCGGACCGTGATGGATTTCGTTCCATCGATCCAGAAGAGGTGGTGCCGGATGACGGGGGAGCGTATTTCCGGCAGTGGCGGGATCACATCCGGTCGCCGGATGACATCTGGGACGAGATCGTCAGCGCGTCGCGCATTCCGGGTCTCACGTCCGCCCCCAAGCTTCAGCCCATCCAGACGCGACTGGTGATGCTGCAGACCGGTATGCGTGCGCCCCTGGGGATCAAGGTGTTCGGACCGGATCTTGAGTCCATCGAAACCACCGGTTTTATGCTGGAGGACCTGCTGAAAACCGTTCCCGGTGTCAAGCCATCGTCGGTGTTTGCCGATCGGGTGGTGGGAAAGCCGTATCTGCAGATCGACATCGACCGGCGTGCCATCGGCAGATACGGACTGACCATCCAGGACCTGCAGATGCACATCAGCACGGCCATCGGCGGGATGCCGCTGACCACCACGGTGGAAGGGCGGGAACGCTTTCCGGTGCGCGCCCGGTATGCGCGTGAGTTCCGCGACAATCCCGGAGACCTGGGATCCATTTTGGTGCCGACCCCAGCCGGCGTTCAGATCCCTCTGGGTGAACTGGCCGATATCGAATATGTCCGGGGACCACAGATGATCAGGAGCGAGGACACGTTTCTGGTGGGATATGTCATTTTTGATAAACGGGACGGGGTTGCAGAGGTGGATGTGGTGGAAAACGCACGTGAGGTCCTGAACCGCCAAATCGAGTCCGGCGGATTTGAACTCCCTGCCGGGGTCAATATCCGCTTTGCCGGAAACTATCAGAACCAGGTCCGGGCGGCCAGGCGCCTGATGCTCGTGGTGCCGATCTCGTTGATCGTGATTGTGTTGATTCTCTATTCTCAGTTCCGGTCGGTGATTCTCACCTCCATGATTTTTAGCGGAGTTCTGGTGGCGTTTGCCGGCGGTTTCATCCTGATCTGGTTGTACGGTCAGTCTTGGTTTATGAACCTTTCCGTCGCCGGCGTGGGGGTGCGGGATCTGTTCCAGATGCACACCATCAACCTGAGTGTGGCCGTTTGGGTTGGATTTATTGCCCTGTTCGGTATTGCCACCGACGATGGCGTGCTCATCGGCACCTATCTCACACAGCGGTTTGGCAAAAACAAACCCGGCACTCGGGAAGAGGTACGCGACTCGGTGGTGGAAGCAGGATTGATTCGTGTCCGGCCGGCCATGATGACCACCGCCACCACCATCATCGCCCTGATCCCGGTCCTGACCTCCACCGGCAAGGGGTCGGACATCATGGTCCCCATGGCCATTCCCCTGTTTGGCGGCATGCTGCTCCAGGTGATGACGATATTCGTGGTGCCGGTCCTCTATAGTGCCTGGCAGGAGAAAAAGATAACGTCGAAACGTGAAAACGTCGAAACGTCACATAGTCAAAATATCAGTTGTATA
>CAYPUH010000351.1:0-2372 GCA_964413725.1 uncultured Cytophagia bacterium | reverse complement strand
AACGTCGAAACGTGAAAACGTCGAAACGTCACATAGTCAAAATATCAGTTGTATAAATGGATTGTCGAGATGAACGGGATTAAAACAGGACTAATACTGCTATTGTTGCTGACCACGAGTGTGTCCGGTCAGCAGGAACTGGATCGGTATCTGACCCTCGCGGCAGAAAACAATGCCAAATTGCGGGCCGCTTTTAACACCTACATGGCCGCCCTGCAGACCGCGCCACAGGTGGGGTCATTGCCCGATCCTGTGGTGGCCTTTGGCTGGTTCATCCAGCCGGTGGAAACGCGCGAGGGGCCGCAGCAACTGAGACTGTCGGTCTCGCAGATGTTTCCCTGGTTCGGTACGCTGGAGGCACGGGAGGATGCAGCGGTGCGGGCAGCCAAAGCCGAATACGAGTCGTTTCTGCAGGCCAAAGCGGAACTCTTTCACGAGGTCCGGTCTCTGTATACCAATCTCTATTTCAACCACCGGGCCATTGCCATCACCGAAGACAATCTGGAGTTGTTGCACAGTTTTTTGAACCTGGCCCGGGTCAGGATCAAATCCGGATCGGCATCGGCTCTGGACGAATACCGGATCCAGATGGAAACCGGGGATCTGACCCACCAGCTGGCCCGGTTGCGCGACAGACAGACCGAACTGGAGGTGGCATTCAACTCTTTTTTGAATACCGATGAGCCGTTACCGGTGGTCACACCGGACACGCTGTGGAACGCGAAACTGGATCTGAGTAAAGATCAGGTCGCGGATTTTATCCGTCTGAACAATCCTCGAATCAAACGCCTGCAGCGCCAGCAGGACGCGCTCGAAAGCCACAAAACCGCGGCCCGGAAGTCGGGCGCCCCGTCCTTTACCCTGGGATTCGATTACACGGTGATCGGTAAAGGCGATATGAATCTGCCCGGTACCGATGCCTTTGTCTTTCCCCGGGTGGGAATTCGGGTGCCGTTGTATCGCGACAAATACAAGGCCATGGTGAGCGAGGTCGAGTACCAGCAGAGGGCCAAGCAGGAAGAACAGACCGCCACCCGGAATCAGCTCGACACTCTTTTGGAGCGGGGCTGGAACGACTATCAGGACGCGGACCGTCGTCTCGATCTCTACCGTTCTCAGCTCGATCTTGCCAGGCAATCGTTAACGTTGCTGGAGACCGAATACAGCACCGGCAACCAGACCTTTGAAGAGGTGCTCCGGATGGAGCGCAAGGCCCTCAAATACGCACTGGAACTGGAACGGGCGCGCGCCGATAAACACGTCGCCATTTCATTTCTTAAAGTCTTGATGGGAAGGTAATCATGACACTGTTGAATCGAATCAAGGAACATAAATGGGTTCTTTTGGCATTGCTGGCCGGGCTGGTGTTGGGATGGCTGTTGTTCCACTCGCCGGCACCGGACCCGGATGACGCATCGGTGGAGAGTCATGAACACGCTCAGGAAGAGACAACCTGGACCTGTTCCATGCACCCACAGATCAGACAGGACGAGCCCGGCCAGTGTCCCATATGCGGTATGGATCTGATCCCGTTGTCGTCCACAGATGCGGGAGATCAGGTGGATCCGGATGCCATCGCCATGACCGAATCCGCAGCCAGACTGGCGGATATCCGGACCCTGACGGTGACAACAGGCTCACCCGAAAAGACCATCTATCTTCAGGGCACGGTACAGGCGGATGAACGCAATATTGCGGAACTCACCGCACGGTTTGGTGGACGGATTGAAAAACTGTTTGTGAATTTCACCGGAGAGACCGTGCGGAAGCATGAAAAACTGGCCACGCTCTACTCACCGAAACTGATCACCGCCCAGCGCGAGTTGCTGGAAGCGATAGCGTTACGGGAAAGCCGTCCGTCGCTTTATAACGCCGCCCGGGCCAAACTGAAACTCTGGGATCTCACCGACGAGCAGATCGCGGCCATAGAAGAGCAGGCTGAGCCGCAGCTCTATTTTGATGTGTTGTCACCCATCTCGGGAACGGTGATGCAGCGACATGTGGCTCTCGGGGATTATGTTGAGGAGGGATCGACATTGTTCCGGGTCGTCGACCTCAGCAACGTGTGGGTTGTGTTCGATGCCTATGAAAGCGATCTGCCCTGGATCCGGACCGGTGATGCGGTTGAACTGACCCTTCCGTCAATACCGGGTGAGACCTACACCGCCACCGTGACCTTTGTGGATCCGGTGATCGATCCGCAAACCCGCACCGCTGGGGTGAGGGTGACTCTTTCCAATCCTGAACAAGAGTTGAAACCGGGGATGTTTGTCCGGGGGGTCCTGAAATCGAGTATCGCCGCGTCGTCGGACAAATTGTTGATTCCCAAAACCGCGATCCTCTGGACCGGCAAACGGGCGGTGGTGTACGTC
>CAYPUH010000350.1:2736-4266 GCA_964413725.1 uncultured Cytophagia bacterium | reverse complement strand
ATTGAAAAGAGACTCTTTCATAGATGTTCCGCTGGCGGTATAGTGAGCGAATAGTAGAGGTGCCAGTGACAATGGAGCCACATTGTCGGGTTGTTCATAGGAACCCCCGGTCCAGAACGGCAGAGAGGCGCGAGCAAGACCCCCATGCCAGCCGCCGTCTCCACCCTGAGCCTCCCAAAAGGGTAGCACTTTGCCCACCACCTCACGATCAAACGCATCGAGATAGGCTTTGGCTTTGGTTTGTATGGATTCATAGGCGGCATCACCTTCTCTTGACGGCTCGTAAAGGGCCAGACCAATGAAGCCATAGTAATGGTTTGTCGTTTTGGTGGCATCAAAGGGTGATCCTTCCCCGTTGGCCTTTGAAAGCAGGTGATCACCATGAACAATGAGTCGATCGCGAATATGTTGAATATCTGCAGACGAGAGAATCGGAGTGCAGTCAGCTGAGATCTCATCGATGAGCCAATCATATGCTGTCGCCCCGACGAGAGCCACAAGATATGGATACTCGTAACGCGGTTCCTTATCCAACAGATTTAAAAGTTTACGTCTTGCATCCGCCAAGTATTCATTGGCGCTGTGACCCAGAGTCCATGAACCCTGGTATTGAGACTGCCACCCTTTTTTCTGTGCCATACCTGCGATAATCGGATCCAGAACTCGAAAATCGAAATCATGACTGTCATTTTGGTACATATTATCCGCACCGTACGAGTCTGGCTCATCAGCGCCCGCCACATAGGAAAACTCGAATTTATGTTGATCGTTTTCTGAACTCTCGATCCAGGGCCAATCTTGTTGTGCTCCATGCACAATTCTCCAGGCAAAAGATCCGATCTGATCGGGATTCCATGCCCTGGAACCCAGTAGCCAGATTCGTGGGTGTTCAGACCGTATCAGAGAGGTTGTTGCGATTTCACCTGAGCGAATTCGATGTGCGACATTGGCAAACAACAGTTCCGGCAGGATCACCATCAGGGAAAATAGAACAGGCAGACTGCCGGCAAGTCTAGACAGTTTTTTTGACATCATGGAAATTCCTTACAGATACGTGGTTCAAGGGTGTAATTTAGGCACAAATTGTCACCAAAATGTGACGCTACAGATAGGACAGCAATAGATGTGCCAGAATTACACTCTGCAAGAAATACATATTCATCCGATTTTCACGAATACCTATAAGGTTCGCGTGTTTGCACCGGTCCATGAGCCAGAGATGGATACAGAGATTGTGTGGTTTGAAAGATACACTCCCAGTCATATTTTTCTTTGATCGTTTCTCGTGCAGCTTCGCCCAGACGGGTTGCCATCGATGGGTTCTGTTCAAGTCGTTTGATATTATTTGCGAATGATTCTGCGTCATCGGCTATCAATGCATTGACACCATTTTCCAGTTCAATCCCCTCGGCTCCGATGGAAGTTGTGAGAATTGGCATCTGCATCGACATGGCGTTGAGGACTTTGAGTTTGGTTCCACTACCACTCTGCAACGGTGCGATAAAAATGCGATTGTGGGTCATATAGGGT
>CAYPUH010000350.1:0-2726 GCA_964413725.1 uncultured Cytophagia bacterium | reverse complement strand
ATATAGGGTCGTACATCTGGAACATAACCTGTCAGACGGATGCGTGGATCTCGGCTGCTTTCTTTAACCAAACGTGGAGGAGGGGAGGTTCCGACAAAAATGGCCGGCAGGGAGATAATATCTCGTACCCGTGGCCAGATCTCACGGATAAAAAAAAGCACCGCGTCGCGATTATAAGCACCTCTCATCCCTCCGACCCAGACCAATGCCCGGTCATTCGTATCACCTGGAGATTTCGGAGAAAATTCCCTGCTATCCACTCCGTTGGGGACCACATAGTAAGTTCGGTGAGGATTAAACCGACTCAATTCACGACGGTCAGGTTCGGAAACCACGATACCCTGTTGAAATGTTTTACAAATCTTGCGTTCAAACCGTCGCATGAGGGTGGTCTGCCATGCCAGAAGTACTTTGATCAGGAGTCGCCCCTCTACCCACATCCATCGTTGAAGGCGAGTATATTCGACATTGTGGTGGGTGATGACAGCAGGACAAGACCCGATTGCGTGCCGATAAATTCCCAGGTGGACGATATCCACATGGACGACATCGATAGGAACCGATTTTATGAGATGATGGATTCGTCTGGAGACTGTGCCTCTGAAATATCGATGTACAGGAAACGGACGGAGCAGGAAAATACTCTGTATCACGATCCAGATCCATCGGAGTCGTCCCATACGGTGCGACGGACTGAATAGTTCGCTTCGAGGACATAGTTTTCTGAGTGATTCCAGGGTTTGAGGTGTATCCAGACGAGAGGTGAATCCGATAAAATAGACACAATGGTGTCGACACAAGTCCTGGAGCACGTGCAGAGCGCGGATATGGTGGCCATGGTCGGGTGGAAATGGATTTTCAGTAGATAGAAATAATACATTCATAGGGTGCTCCACTAACTATTTGGGGACTGAACGGGGTCTTTAATAAGAACCCAGTCGGCCGTTCTGCTGGTTTAAATTTGAGATTCTTTTACGCCAAAAACGCTATGATAGAGCTTGTTCACAGTAGACTCGCCTATGAATCGTTCGATGCTTTTCCGGATGTTCTGACGGATACGGGCCAGTCGCAAAATAGTGTGATCACCACTTGCGAGCCGTTTAAACTGATCTTGGGATGTGTCCCGCCGGACCACAACGCGTTCCAGAAAAAAAGGATGCGATTGCAGCGATACATACCCAATTTTGGACGTGCATCCGCCCCGATAGCCAGCTTGCAATGCCAGTTTTGGATAGTGTCGATGATAACTCCCGTTAGGGAGTGAACAAAATCGTACCGGGTACCCCAGGCGTGTTTTCAACTCGGTCTTTGATGAGGACAGCTCTTCAAAGGATTGGGAATTGTCCAACTCTCCCAACATGGTATGGTGCATCAGATGGGATTCGATATGGATTCCGTTAGCACTTAACAGGGCCAGATCGTCCCAGTCCATCATCATGTCATGGCCAATTTGGCTCACCACCACGAAAACGGTTGCAGTCATATGGTACTGTTTCAGAATCGGAAAGGCATGTTGCCGGTTGCCTTTGTAACCATCATCAAATGTGATGATAATCGGTTTTTCAGGCAGAGTCGAGAACGAGTGTCTTTGCAATGCCATTATTACATCCGGAAGCGATATGGTCTGAAATCCATGTTCTGAGAGCCAACGCATCTGAGATTCAAACTTCTCTGTCGTCACCACAAAACAAGTGTGCAATCGATTTCGCAGGTGAATCAGTTCTTTCTGAGGAGCGACCTCATGATACATTAAAATGGGAACAGAAGCCTCTTTGTCGAATTGAGTTTGTTTCATCAAGATGTCTCATGGTTGGTCAGGTGCGCACTGGAATTTGTGATGGTCATCCGTTGGTACAGTTTATCATATTGCTTTGCCATTTGTACATGTGAGTAGACATTTTGAATCCGGCTTTTTGCTCGTGCTGCCAAATGGTTCCGTTGGTTCGGCCGGGTAAGGAAAAAGTTCAGGGCCTCGGTGAGGGCTGTGACATCTCCAGGAGGAACACCATACCCGTACCGGTTTTGATCAAAAATCATGGGGATGTCCCCTACCGATGAGGCGATGGCAGCTTTGCCAGCAGCCATGGCTTCCATCAGGGCCAATGGCAATCCCTCACTTAGAGAGGGCAGGACAAACACATCCATAATGTTCAGCCAGAGGGCAATATCGGTTTGGGTACCTGCAAACAGCACGCGATCATTGACCCCATTGTGATGACATTGCTCCATAAGAGGATCCTTTTCCGGTCCATCGCCTACCAGGATGAGACGGCAGGGACCAGCTTTATGTACATCGATAGCGGCAAAGGCATCCACCAATATTTTGTGACCCTTTTCTGGAGATAGACGACCGATGGTGCCAATCACCTGTTCATGTTGAGAGATCGCCAGTTGCTGACGAAGTGTATGGGCTGGCACGGATTGAACACGTGCAGGATCGATCCCATTGTTTATAACCGATATGGCTTTTCGTTTCAGCGGTCCCCATTGACAGGCTAACTTGATGTCGTCGGAGATCGCCACCACCCGGTCGAAGCGGGAGAGTATGAATTTGTCCAGTTTCATATAAAATCTGGCTTTCCAATGCTCGGTCCCGAGCCAGGGATGGCAAGTGCTGATAATCTTGCATTGCGTGTGATTTTTGATCAACCATGCATAAATGTCGGCTTTGTATCCATGTGAGTGGATAATATCAATCTCTTTGGCTGTTACTATCGATTTCAGCG
>CAYPUH010000349.1:0-4284 GCA_964413725.1 uncultured Cytophagia bacterium | reverse complement strand
GTTATGACTGCCACACCCGCTTTCAATGATCTCGGGCTTGCTCCCCAGCTTTTAAAGGCCATCGATCAAAAAGGATTTGAAGAACCCACTGCCATACAGGCGATGACCATCCCGGTCATGCTCGGCAATGACACCAATATCATCGCGCAGGCCCAGACTGGCACGGGCAAAACCGCTGCCTTTGGCTTGCCGCTTCTCCAGCTGATCGATACCCGCTGCAAATCCGTACAGGCGCTTGTCCTCGTCCCCACCCGGGAACTGGCGATCCAGGTGTCGGAAGAAATTAATTCCCTGAAACAGGACAGCCGTCTGGTTATCGTTCCGATTTACGGTGGACAATCCCTCGAGCAACAAGTCCGACGGCTGAAAAAAGGAGTGAATATCGTGGTCGGTACACCCGGACGGGTGATCGATCACCTTCACCGCAAAACCCTGCGGCTCGACGATATTCAACATCTCATTCTCGATGAAGCGGACGAGATGCTCAATATGGGATTTATTGAGGATATTGACGAGATTATCCGCCATACCAATTCCGATAAGCGTATGCTGTTGTTTTCGGCCACCATGCCCCAACGGATTCGCGAACTCGCCCATACCTACATGGCGGGATACGAGTTTCTTTCGGTCAAAAAACAACAACTCACCACCCATCTGACCGAGCAGATCTATTTTGAGGTCAAATCTCCGGACAAATTCGAGGCCCTCTGCCGGATCATCGATATGGAAGACGAGTTTTACGGCCTGATTTTCTGCCGAACCCGGCGTGATGTGGATGCTCTGGCCGCTCATCTCATGGAACGGGGATATGAAGCGGAACCGATTCACGGTGAGATTTCACAATCACAGCGGGAACGTACCCTGGGGAAATTCCGCAACCAGCGCATCAACATCCTGGTGGCCACCGACGTGGCGGCACGGGGGATCGATGTCAACGACTTGACCCATGTGATCAACTATTCCCTGCCACAGGACCCGGACTCCTATGTGCACCGCATCGGTCGCACTGGACGCGCGGGAAAACAGGGGACAGCGATTACGTTTATCACACCCGGAGAGTACAAGCGTCTGATGGTCATTCAGCGCAACGCCCGAACCGATATAAAAAAACGCGACCTTCCGCGGGTCCGGGACATTATCGACGCCAAACAGAAAAAGATCCATGATGATTTGATCCTGCTGTTGAATGAAGAGACCGATTCGAAATATCATGACTGGGCCGATGAACTGCTTTCGGATCACAATCCGGCCGAGGTGCTGGGTGCGATGCTGCGGTATTTTTATGACAAAGAGCTCGATCCCGGTGCCTATACCGAAATCGATGAGGTGGCCTCTGCCAACAGAGAACTGGATCGACAGGGTACAACCCGGCTGTTTGTGGCCATGGGCAAAAAGGACAAGCTCAACCGGAGGAAACTCGTGGAGATGATCACCAAACGGGTCCGCATCAAACCGGCAGAGATCCGCGATGTGCAGGTGCTGGACAGCTTTTCTTTTGTGACGGTGCCGTTCGAAATCGCGGAAAAGATCATTGTCCGGTTTAAGGAAAAGGGGCAAAAGCCCCTGGTGACCCATGCCCGCAAATCATCCGGCAAAACAAAGAACCGGAAACGAACGCGGGCAAAGATACGCTGATGCCGCCGACCGCAACGCATGCGGATCTGCCGCACGCCAGAGGATCGTATCTCGACGTTCCCTTCCTGTACATTTTACTTGCATCCCTCGGCTGAATATTTAGTATTCGGTATACCGTAAAACCCCGGTCAGCTGACCGGGGCCATCCGGCGCAACCGTCCGGCATATTCTGACCTCGCGAGAGGTCTTTTTCAGACCAAGAGGACAAAAGACCAATGTTTACCACAGCCATCGTTCGCACACCGGCAGAGAGTTTCATTCACGGGTTGACCACAGCATCGCTGGGCCCTCCCGATTATGAAATGGCGCTGGATCAGCACCGGGACTATATCCGTGCCCTGCGGCGCTGTGGCCTGGATGTGATGATCCTGGATGCTGACGATGCCTTTCCCGATTCTACCTTTGTGGAAGATACCGCACTGTTAACCCCCTACTGCGCCGTTCTCATGAACCCCGGGGCCGAGAGCCGCAGAGGCGAGGTGTCGACGATGGAGCCGGTGATCCGGCAATTCTACTCTGTTGTGGAGCGCGTCACCCCACCGGGCACGGCAGAAGCCGGCGATATTCTAAAGGTCGACACACATTATTATATCGGACTGTCCGAACGTACCAATACAGAGGGTGCCCGCCAGGTGATCGAGATTTTAAGGCGATACGGGATGAGCGGATCGACTCTGAAGGTAAACATGGGTCTGCATCTGAAAACCGGAATGGCTTATCTGGAGCACAACCTGGTCATCAGCGATGGTTTTCTCACCGACGATACCCTGAACCCGTTTCATACCATCGTGATTCCCCGTCAGGAGAGCTATGCTGCCAACTGTATCTGGGCCAATGACGCCGTGATTCTGCCGGCAGGGTATCCCGTCGCCCGGGAACGCATTTCCAACGCCGGGTATTCGATTGTCGAAACCGATCTGTCCGAATTCCAGAAACTGGACGGCGGTGCCAGCTGTCTGTCTCTGCGATTTTAACCGACAGGATCATTTCCCGGCACTGGAAACCCACAGGATCATCTAAAGAGGATTGAATTGAAACCAGTTATCGTCATTCTGTCGGGTCTGCTGATCGCCATGGGGGGGATCCTGTTAGAGTCGCTGTGGAGCCCGCGGCCGTCTGTTCGCGGGACCGGAGGGCAGCGGCAAGAGACCCCCGAGGACGGGATCCATGAGGATATGGATTCGCGTACGGAGGGTCTGTGGTACCCGTGGCGACCGGCCGGCACCCGGCATCATGAAACAATCCGGGAACGGATACCGCCGCCAGAAGGATATCGTCGACTCCCGTTGCCACCCTGCTCGTTTCAGAACTGGCTGCGACATCTACCCCTAAAGCCGAAGAATGCCCCGGTCATGCTCTACGACGGACGGAAAAAGGGAAATCAGAGCGCCCATGCCGCCGTTGTCGATATCGATGTGGGAAACCGGGATCTGCAACAGTGCGCCGATGCCGTGATCCGTCTGCGGGCAGAATACCTCTATGCACAGGGCGCGTATGAAGATATACACTTTCAGTTCACCAGCGGTCATACCGCCTCGTTTCATCACTGGGTCCAGGGCCATCGTCCCCGTATCGACGGTCATGAGGTCCGCTGGACCCATACGACCCATACGGATTCTTCCTATACCAACTTTAGGCGCTATCTCGATACCGTGTTCACGTATGCCGGTAGCTATTCCCTGAGCCGGGAGCTAAAGCCTGTCGAGGTACAGAATATGAGTGTCGGGGATGTGTTCATTCGGGGTGGATTCCCAGGTCATGCCATCATCGTGGTGGATATGGCCGTGTCGTCTGCCGGCCGAGATACGCTGTTTCTGCTGGCCCAGAGTTATATGCCGGCTCAGGAAATTCATGTGTTGAAGAATCTCGAATATCCCGATCGGACTCCATGGTATTCCACGCCGTTTGGTGAGGTCTTGAAAACGCCCGAGTGGACCTTTACACGAGATCAATTGAAACGATTCGGGACATCTTGCTCCCATCCATAAACGTACCATTCCATCCGAAATACGTACAATCCAGAGAGTCATTTCTTTCCTTGCCAATCGGCTTTGTTTCTGAAAATCCATCTGCTTGTGACCGGACCCACAAGGCTGCACCGACGCGGAATGACAAAGACATGCCGGTGCCGCTCCATATCGCTGTTGTATCTATCCGTATCCATTTGTGGTTTTCATTCCCCCCAGTCCGGTTGAAAAATGGAACCTCTGCATAACGGTCTTGCTTTAAACGGCAAACTTTGGTCGATTGAGAAATTTAAATACGATAAACGCACCCACTATCGCCAAAAAACCTGATGTGTAAAATGCTACCGTGTAGCTATGCATGGTGTCAAAGACATAACCGCCAATCACGGGACCCAGAAAACAACCGGATCCATATCCGATAAAGACCAGACCATAATTCACGGAGAAATTGTTTGAACCGAAAAAATTCGCAGTCAAAGGTGGATAGACCGCCAGAAACCCTCCAAAACAAAGGCCGATCAGCGCCGCAATGGTATAGAACATAAACTCGTTTTGGGCAGAGGCAAAAAGAAACACGCCGGCTGAAATGATCAAAAACAAAGAAATCAGAATGGTTTTCCCCCCGAAACGGTCGCTCATATGACCGGCAAGTATACGCCCCAAACCGTTAAAGATCGATAAT
>CAYPUH010000348.1:0-4319 GCA_964413725.1 uncultured Cytophagia bacterium | reverse complement strand
TATATAGAAAGTTATCCCGACGGATTAGATAGAATTAAAGAGTATGAAAGCCTTACCCATGAAGATATTCAGGCCTGCCTGTTATTTGCCACAAAATCATTAGAGAATACCTCATTCATGCCTCTCCAGGAGATATCATAGATGCGGTTTTTGGTTGACGAATGTACCGGGCCTGGGGTAGCAAGGTGGCTCAAAAAACAGGGGTATGAGGTTTTTTCTGTATTTGAGCAGGCGCGGGGAATGTATGATGAGGATGTTATTGAGAAAGCATTCACAGAAAATTGGATACTCATCACCAATGATAAACAAAGTCTTCCGGGACAAACGGACACACCGAGGGGTCATTTTTTTACGACTCGAAGATGAACGATCAAAAATTAAGATAAATACACTCTATCGTCTGATTTCAAATTACAAAGATGAACTACCGGACAAGTTTACTGTCGTAACAGAAACGAGAATCCGTTTTGCCCGAACATTTTGATCGATCTTTCAAAGCAAAACGACTCGGGCCCTGCTTCAGTATCCCGCCTTAATCCCTGAGTGACTCGTGACATTACAGAACAGAATACAGGATACTTGAGCCATAACCAGATATTACCATACCTGTTGATAGGTGCTCAAAAAAAAATCATACCTTGTATCCGATAACAAATAGACGAGGGGAGACCATTAAAGTATCAGCCATTATTCTCACTGGGATGATCCTCATCTCCGGCTGCCAGACCGGACCCCGGATCCAAACCCTGCAGTCTCCCGGCCATGATCAATATTGCCAGATGCAACCCAACGGCATCAGCGTCATCCCCAGCGGACGCTGGATCCGACCGGCAGGCGAGGTCACGCGCATCACCCATGACCCCTATGGCCTGGCCCTGAGTCCGGACGGCTCGCTGGCTCTGGCCGTACATGATAACGTGCTCACGGTGTTGCACGACGGCCAGGATCCCATCCGCTGTCCCTCGTATGACGGACAGATTCCCAATCCCTTTTAGGGCAAAGGCTCGTTCATGGGCGCGGCCATCACTGCAGACAACTCTGTCGCCTATCTCAGCGGCGGTGACAGCGGAGATATCATCGTGTTCGACATACAGACTCTGGAATCGAAACAGCGATGGAGCCTGAACCGGCAGGAATTCAAAGACAGCTTTGTCGGTGACCTGGTGCTGTCCAAAGACGATTCCACCCTCTATATCCTCGACCAGTTCAATTTCCGCCTGGTGTTGATGGACACACAGTCGGGTCGCATTATCAACTCGATTCCGGTGGGACGCTTTCCGTTCGGACTCGATCTGTCGCCGGATGAATCGCGCGCCTATGTGGCCAATGTGGGTATTTTCGATTATCCCCTGGCACCGGGTCTGACACCTGACAATCTCGAAGAAAAGGGCGTGGATTTTCCCCCATACGGATTTCCATCCAAACAAGCTGAACAGGGCACCACAGTGCAAGGCCGCGATATGCCCGGACTGGGCCCTGCAGATGTTCCTGAAGCCGTGTCCGTATGGACCATCGACCTCACGAATCACACGGTAATCAACAAGGTCAAAACCGGTTATCGCATGGGCGAGATGGTCTACGGCCTCGAGGTCGAGGGCGGAGCGAGTCCCAACTCGATCGCAGCCGGAAACTCCGCCGTCTATGTCAGTAATGCCACCAATGACAATATCTCGGTGCTGGATCCGCAGACCGGCGAAATCACGGCGACGATTCCTATCAAAGTCCATCCCCTCATCGACCGGTACAGAGGCCTGATTCCCTTTGGACTCGAGTTGAGCCACGACGACTCCCGTCTCTATGTGGCGCTGAGCGGACTCAATGCCATTGCGGTCATCGACACTCGTACACAATCCGTTCTGGGATTCATCCCCACCGGCTGGTTCCCCACCAAATGCCAGGTATCTCCGGACGATGCTTCTCTGTATGCGGTCACGGCCCGCGGAGTCGGATCGGGTCCCAACGGAGGTGAGGGATTTGAAATCCCCGTGCAAGGCACCTATGTGGGCGATATTATGCTGGGCACGTTCGAGCACATCGATCTCCGGACGATCGACCTGGCAAGCACTACCAAAACAATGCACGAAAATACGTTCAAAGTCGTCACTGTCGAGGATGACGGCAACAATCCCCTGCCACCGCAGTCCGGATTAAGAAAGAGTCCGATCAAACATGTCGTCTATATCACCAAAGAGAACCGTACCTACGACGAAGTGTTCGGACAACTGCCCACCGGCCGCGGGGATGCCACGCTGGCCCGGTACGGATACGGTCAGATCGTGCGCAATCGCGACGGCTCCAGACAGGTGGATTCAGTGAACGTCATGCCCAATCATCAAAAGATCGCGCGCGAATTCAGCATCAGCGACAATTTTTATTGCGATTCCGATGCCTCGGTGCATGGCCATCGCTGGATGGTGGGGACCTATCCCAACGAGTGGGTCGAAGCCAACAGTTCGACCAAAAAGAGCCGCGATATTTTCAGTTCAGCTCCAGGACGCAAATATGTAGCCGGATCGTCAGGCGCGGTCTATCCGGAAGACTATAACGAAGCCGGCGGCATGTGGGAGCATCTGGCGCGGAATGGGGTAGAGTTTTATAATTTCGGATTGGGATTCGAATTCTCTGCGGCTGCAGAGGAACAGTGGCAAAAGTTTACCGGCGTCAAGATGGCGGTGCTGTTTCCGCTGCCCGAACCTCTGTGGCACCGCACGTCGCGACTCTATGCCACCTATAACACCAGCATCCCGGATCAGTTCCGCATCGACATGTTTGAACAAGAGCTGGAAGAGAAATGGTTGTCGGGCAAGGAAGCATTTCCGCCGCTCATCACCATGATGATTCCCAACGACCACGGCGCGGATGACCGGCCTGAGGATGGCTATCCGTTCCGGGCCTCGTACATGGCGGATAACGATCTGGCCGTGGGCCGGGTATTGGAAACCCTGAGCCGCACCCGGTGGTGGAAAGAGATGCTCATCATTATCATCGAAGACGATGCCCAGGATGGCCGGGACCATATCGATGCTCACCGGTCGTTGCTCATGATGATCAGTCCCTGGGTCAAGCGTGGCTATGTCTCACACAGTCACGCCAACTTTGGCGCGGTCCTGCGGACCATCTATCACATTCTCGATCTGCCGCCTTTGAACCAGTTCGACCAGGCTGCCACCTTGCTGCAGGACTTTTTTACGGATACGCCGGATTATACACCCTATACTGCCGTACCGGCAGACAAGCGTATTTTCGATCCGCAGGCCGCCCTGGATCCTTATGATAAAGAATTCAGATGGGAAGCGCTCGAGGAATCACCGGATATCGACAGCGAGGCGGATTTTCGTTCCAGTCATGAGCAGCAAATGCGCCGGTGATGAACGAGTTAAAAAGATCTCTCGCTGAGGCGATGAGGCGCGGGGAAAAAGCGAATTCCGGGGTCGGACCTCAGCGAACAAACAAAAACAATACTTTAGATTACATAAAGAGTAATTTGAACCAGCTTAATGGCCTGTTTTTATCCCCATAATTCGAATTTTCTTTGGAGCAAATCACGCCTGATTTTGTCCCCAATTCAGGCGTCTTGTTTTTTAGCCCAATATGATGAAAAGTTTGCAGCAAAGAAAATCCCTCGAACTAGCTATAAATCCAAAAGAAACCATTCCTCGCTGAGGTCCGACCCTGCCACGGTGAAGCAAATTTTAAAAAAAATGCAGATTGAACAAAGAATTTAGAATCAAAAATTATATCAAGACGAGAACCCGCAAGATGGTGATCGAACGCGGGACCGGATCTCTTTCAGCGGATTCACCATCTAGCCCCCTATTTGTGCCATATGACAATAACAGGTATCCGTACAGATACCCCATCCCCATGCACAATCCAAGCCCCAAAGGGGCGGAGTACATCAGCCCAGGGCGACAGCCCTGGGAAAAAGGTAAGATGCCTCCCGGAGATTAAGCCTAAAAATCGCCCGAGACTAGAAATTTTAAAGATAGGCCATAACCCAGCCTCCGGGAGGTATGCACCTGATTTTCCCGGTACGAAAAATTTTCGCATCTACGAACGGTTTGCAGGATGGATTGGCTCGTCCAAATTGTATTGCTCACCCCTTTTCATCGATTCAAGACAGCAAAACCATTGTTTTTTGGCATCATAGATGCCAGATAGTTTACCTGGAGGTATCGAATCCAAATGGCACAATATTTGAAAAGATATAAAACAATTTAAAAAAATGACGATTTTTATTGCATGGGATTGAATGAATGGCTAGTCTTAAACAGAGGCGCAAATGAATCAAGGGGCGTAGAGCCCTCTCGTGAGCGGGA
>CAYPUH010000347.1:2419-4356 GCA_964413725.1 uncultured Cytophagia bacterium | reverse complement strand
CTTGATGGGGATTGTGGTCTTGGCTGATACGTTTATCTTTATTCTCTATTTTCCCCTTTTGTTTGCCTCGAAAAGATGGAGCAAACCCTTTGCCCGGTTTGCCCGGGTGTCGTCAGAGCAATCAAAAAGTACCTATCAGGCCGTCAGTCAGTTGAAACAAAAAACATCTCAGGTTAACTTTCGCAACGTCCTCACCTTGCTGGGAAGCAGCTTTCTTTTGATCTGGGTGGTTGAGAGCATATCCGGTTTTCTCCCCGTTGTTGAGGGTATTTTTACTGACAGAACCTGGCAAATTCTGATCCTGACCACATCGGGACTGATCCTGGCCACCACCCCGTTGCGGAAAGTCCCCGGCACCAGTGCCTTGTCCATGGCTCTGGTGTATACCTATCTGGCTATGATCGGTGCGCAAGCGGATGTTCGGGAAGCCGTGACGGCCCCCTATTTCATGGTGGCCGGTATTATCTGTATCGCTGTTCATTTGATTTTCTGTGTCCTCGCAGCGCGGCTGTTTCGGGTGGATGTTCACATGACCGCTATCGCCAGTGTCGCCTCGATTGGAGGCGCGGCCTCCGCTCCTGTGATCGCTGCCTATCATGGCAAAGAACTCGTTCCCATCGCCATCCTCCTGGCCTTGGTGGGCTATGCCTTGGGCAACTATCTGGGGTTGATCGCCGCCTATGGATGCCGCTGGATGATGATGTGAGAAAAAGCAAAAGATCTGATTTATAAATCAGTGAAAGTTCTGATTTGATTGACTCGTTATAATGGCGATTGGGGTATTGAATCGTGTGGCCGTTTCATAGCTGACATGTCTTTGCTGTTTGTTTTCCGTAAAAACCTCTTGCTTTCATAGAGCAGGATATCTATACTTATAAAAAGGGGATACTGTTTCCTTATGAAACAAGGGGTGAGTGGATGAGAAAGGACCGGCTCGCTGCACCTTTACAGGTTTGCGATGAGCCGGTTTTCTGTTTTTGACCCGTGCGAACTTGATCTCGTGCCCACAGCAAAACAAGGAATTAGTATATGGCCAATCAAATGAAAGCAATCATCTATACCGATTATGGCTCCCCGGACGTTTTACACCTCAAAGAGGTCCCAACACCGGCACCAAAGGATAATGAAATTTTGATCAGAATCCATGCGGCGTCCGTCAATTTCGGTGACCTGATTGCGCGCAAATTCAACACCGTCACTCCGAAAAGCTTTTCCATGCCATCTCCCCTGTGGCTTCCCACACGACTTTTGTTTGGATTCAACACACCCAAAAAACAGATACTGGGAAGCGAGTTTGCAGGTGTCGTCGAATCCACAGGAAAAGATGTGAGGCGCTTCCAAAAAGGGGACTCTGTCTTTGGATACCGCAGTATGAATATGGGTGCGTATGCCGAGTATCTGTGTGTCCCCGAAGACGGGCTGGTGGCCCTGAAACCATCCACGATGACGTTTGAAGAAGCCGCCACCGTTCCCTATGGTGACCTGACCTCTCTCAGTCTCCTCAGAAAAGGGGGGGGGGAGCGCAGTGAAAACGTGCTGATCTACGGCGCATCCGGCGGGATCGGGTCCTATGCGGTACAGCTTGCCAAAGCCTTTGGGGCCACAGTAACCGGGGTGTGCAGTACGCGCCGAAAGGATTTTGTCCGCTCCCTGGGAGCGGACAGGGTGATCGATTACACCCGGGATGATTATACCCTGGAGGATGACACCTATGATCTGATTTTCGATGTCCCGGGCACATGCTCGTTTTCAATATGTAAACATTCGCTCAAGCCAAACGGACGCTATCAGCTGGTTAGCTTTAAGATGAAACAGCTGTTGCAGATGGTGTGGACATCTCTGTTTGGACGCCAGAAGGTCATCTGCGCATTGTCCTCGGAAACACTCGAGGATCTCATCGAGATCAAAGAGTTTGTCGATGCGGGCAAGATTAAAAC
>CAYPUH010000347.1:0-2409 GCA_964413725.1 uncultured Cytophagia bacterium | reverse complement strand
GATTAAAACAATCGTCGACAGAGCATTTCCCATGGAGCATGCTGCTGATGCCCATAGATATGCCGAGGATGGACAGAAAAGAGGTCATATCGTCATTACCATGATTCCGCCGAATCAGAACTGACACGTTATCTGTAGATTTCATACTGACGGCTCACCACTCGACCTGTCTTTGTGTACAGGATACGAAGAAGACGTCTGTCGGTCTGCGTTGTGGCTGTGTTATACACGAGTGCGTAATGACTTTTGGAGCAAGGTATACCCATACCTGATTGGGAGGGGGCTATGAATGAATACTTGCAGTCACGCAAAACCCTTGCACGAGTCGCGGGGGTATTGTATCTCATCATCATCGTCTGCGCGGGGTTTGGCGAGGGGGTGGTTCGGTCCGGTCTGGTCGTGTCCGGAGATCCAACAGCAACCGCACAGAACATCATGGCGTCGGAAGGATTATTCCGGCTAGGGTTCGTCTGCGACCTTGTCGCCTTTATGAGTGATGCTGTGGTAGCGATACTGCTCTATGTCCTGCTCAAACCCGTCAGTAAAATATTGTCACTGATCGCCGCGTCTTTCAGACTGTTGGCCCACCCCGCCATTGCCAGTATCAATCTGTTGAACATGTTTATGGCCTTGCTGTTGGTGAATGGTGCAGGGGTTCTGAATGCCTTTGACGTGGATCAGTTGAATGCCCTGATGCTGTTGTCCCTCAACGCACATCGAGTTGGCTATCTGATCGGTGGAGCGTTTTTTGGGGTTCATTGTGTCCTTTTGGGTGTTTTGCTGTTTAAATCCGATCTCTTTCCGGGCATTCTGGGCATTCTGTTGGTGCTCGCTGCTGTGGGATATCTCTCCGAAAGTTTTGGTGTCTTTTTGTTCCCCGCCTATGAAGCGATATTACTCTGGATCGTCGCCATACCCGCAGTGATCGCAGAAGTGTCTTTCTGTTTGTGGCTCCTGATCAAGGGAGTACGGGTTCAACGGGTGTGATCGGTCATGAATCAGCTGACAACCAACAGACGAACAGGAGTGTAATGCAATGACAACCAGACGAGAGTTTCTGAAAACAATGACCCTTGGGTCCCTGGCACTTTCGGTCCCCGGTGTTGCTTTGGCGGACAGGCAACCGCAGCGTCGTCCCAATATACTGTTTATCATGAGCGATGATCATGCCTCGCACGCGATCAGTGCCTATGGAAGCCAAATCAACATCACACCTCACATCGACAGACTGGCCCGTGAAGGGATGCGATTCGACAATTGTTTCTGCACCAACAGCATCTGTGCACCCAGCAGGGCGGTTATCCTCACCGGAAAATACAGCCATCTCAACGGGGTTGTTGACAACCGAACGCCATTTGACGGGAGTCAACAGACATTACCAAAACTCCTACAGCAAGCCGGTTACCACACCGCGATGGTGGGAAAATGGCATCTCAAGAGTCCGCCCACGGGATTTCATTATACGAATATCCTTCCCGGTCAGGGCGACTATCACGATCCCGTGATGATCGAAAACGGCAACCGTCAACAATTGAGGGGATATGTGACCGACCTTATCACAGATCGCGCTTTGAACTGGCTTGAACAAAAGACCTCTGATCGTCCCTTTTTTCTCATGCTGCATCACAAAGCCCCCCATGCGAACTGGGAACCCGATCGTAAACACATGGACCTGTATTCCGATCAGGACATCCCGTTTCCGGCGACATTCAATGACGATTATTCGAGCCGGACGGAACATATCCAGACACACCGGTTGCACGTGGGCCCCAAACAATGGGAACTTCATTTCAAGCGCTTTGGCAGCCTTCCCGAGGGTATGACCGGGCAGGAGACGCGGGAGTGGGTGTACCAGCAATACATGAAAAACTATTTGCGGTGCATCACCTCTATTGATGACAATGTCGGTAGAGTATTGGACACCCTCGATCAAACGGGTTTGAGTGACAACACCATAGTGATCTATACCTCGGATCAGGGCTTTTTTCTCGGAGATCACGGTTTGTATGACAAGCGTTTTATGTATGAAGAAGCCCTGCGGATGCCTTTGTTGATAAGGTATCCAAACCAAATTGAACCGGCCAGCACATCAGATGCCATCGTCCTGAACCTGGATTTTGCTCCGACGCTGCTCGATTACGCGAATGCTCCCCTCCCGGACGACATGCAGGGAGACAGCTTTGTGCCGATCGCACAGGGTTGCCGTCCCCGCGAGTGGAGGAATGCCCTGTTTTACAAATTTTATGAGGATGCATATGGTGTTGGACCGCACGAGGGGGTGAGAACGGAACGATACAAACTCATCCATTTTCTGTACGGGGAGCCGGGCTGGGAACTCTATGATCTGAAAATGGATCCACATGAATTGAGCAATGTATATGGGGATCCTGATAACCAGATGCTCGTCAA
>CAYPUH010000346.1:0-4359 GCA_964413725.1 uncultured Cytophagia bacterium | reverse complement strand
AATTGAAAACGCCCTGACCGGGGTCAGGGCGTTCAAATCTATTCGTCATGTCGTGTTTTGAAGGTGAAATCGTTTCCGGCCATCTTGAGAAAGATATCCAGTGGCAGCAGTTCATGCGGTACCTCGATGTGACCCAGAATGCGTTTGACGCGTTCAATGTCACTCCATTCCCGAACATGCATCAATAAAAAGTAGGGTCGTTTGGGATTGAGGTTGGTAAGCTCTTCCAGGTCTGCCGCCGCTTCAGCTTCATCCCGTGTCTCTGACAGATAATAGTCATACGAAATAAAGGGGCGACCGTCCTTGACCGCAAACGTGTGGGCAGGGCGATAGCCATTGGCAAACCCTATGGCATCCGGCATGTTTTCGTAATAGGCATCGACCACCTCTTTGGTCAGATCATCGTTAATACCATCGGATTGCCAGTAGGTGGTGTGATCCATCGTTTCGAACACATTGAGGTCCAGAGTTTCCATCAGGCTGTCTGCCATCTGAATGACATCCGGCAGATATTCCGGTGGAATGGCTTTGGGGTACATATATCCGGGACCGGATAGGGAGCCGATAAAAAAGTCGTTTGGAGTGGCTTCGTCGTAAAAGAATTGCAGCATGGCCGGGGCCAGCCAGGACCAGTTCATGGTGACCTCCCAGGCATAGGGAATATCGCCGCGTCCGGGTTCGGTCCAGGCCCCAAGACCCAGACAGTCCGTCTGAATACAGGCAACATAAACGGTTTCTTCCGGGGTGTAGGTAGAGTCCGGGTGCACATTGTGGTTGTTTTTAAACTGGTAACCGGGGGTCAAGGGTATTTGATGATTGAAGCTCATATTGGGCAGCGAGTGGAGCCCTTCCACTCGCAGGGCATAGTTGGACGCGAGCGTGACGTGTTGGGCTTCCGAGTCTTTTCCATAAGAGTGCCACCCCATAACCAACGAGAGTGGATTCATTTCGCGAAACAGTCGTTTGGCAAAACCATATTCCTGTGTGTCTTTGGGGTTGGTAGAGGCATCGGTAAAAAAGGCTTTTTTCATGATACCAAAATCGGCGATACCCGGTTTCATTCGTTTTCCGGACTCCCCGCCCATATAGACCAGATAGTCCCGGCTGCATTGATTCCAATAGGCATCATAGGCCCATTTGTAGATGTCATAATCGCTTTGTCCGGTAAATTGTCCCCGAAAATCCTCTTTCATTTCCAGACCGTGTTGTTCGACCATGGGAATCAATTCTTCACTGACCACGATGGATTCATACAACCCGGCAGCGGTAAAGGCCACGATCAGTGAGGTGCGCTCCGATTTGTCCCAGACGATATAACCCTTTGCATACTGTGCAAGGGAATCCAGGGCCTGTTCAGCGCTTTCGAGCAGGACAAACTCCATGCCTCTTGTCTGGGTATAATAGTGGAGCAACGGTTTTGAGAATTTAAAATCCCATTTGGGTGGATAGAGAAAATAGAGATGGGGAGCGGATAAATTGGCCACACCCTGTAGACTGATGAGCATGGCATTGACCGGAAGGTCTCCATCAATCGTCCAGTCATCGGTCAATGACATCGAATACCGTGTGGTATCCACCTGCGCCAGGCTCTGTCCTGCCGGCAAGAGTACAAACATGCTGATGAGTAAAATGACCATTCGTTTGATCATGGCTGATCCTTTCAGCTTTATGGTGAGTCCTCGCAAAGAGGAGGAATCGGTCTCGTACAGTTGGGTGTCCAGGAGCCGGTCGTCAGCTCTCCTGTTCGTTCAAGTCGTCCGGTTCCGGTTCGATACGTTCAAAAACCAGTTTGACAGGCGTTGGGCGTGTAGAGCGGTTTTTCACCATGGTCAGCTTGTCACCCCGCCAATCCAGCGTAAACTCGCGTCGGGTCTGAACGGTAATTTCTCCCTGTGAGGTCTGTAACAATTCCTTTGTTTCCATGATCAAATGCCGGTCATTTTCTTTCCATTCTCCCGACACCGTGCGATTGGTATTGGGGATCCGCAATACGCCGATGTACCAGTTTTCAGGAAAATGTTCACTTTGGATGATCTGTGTCGTTGGTTCCTCACCGGGATATACGGTAAAGGAATCCACAAACGCACCATAGCGGCGGTGACTCCAGGTGTTGATCACGGTGACGCCCTTTTCGCCCTCTGGACGAATGTCGAGATGTGGCGTGCGATATCGCCAGGGAGCAAGGTCGGTACTTTCGTCAGCTTTAAAAGACCATGAGCCATAAAGCGTTTTGTCGGTATTGGTGCAGGACGAGACCAGGAGCCCGAGGGCCAGGGTCACCAGTGCAACCCATCTTAACGTTTTCATCGGCTTTCCTCTCCGTTGGTGACATCTTTAGATGAACGGTTGGTGTAAAAGTATTTATTTAAATACATTAAAGAAAACGGCTTAAAAAGTCAAGTCGAAAGCCCTCTATGTCAGGGAATCGAATACCGTCTGAACCAATGCGCGAGCGTCTTTCTGGATTTGTTTCAGATGCGATTCTCCCTTAAAGCTCTCGGTATAGATTTTATAGATATCTTCCGTTCCCGAGGGGCGGGCGGCAAACCAGCCATTCTCGGTTTCCACCTTCAGGCCACCGATAGGCGCGTCGTTTATCGGAGCCGTGGTTTTGATATGGCGGATGGTTTCACCCGCAAGGGTGTCTGCTTTAAGGTCTTCCGGTTTGAGTCCCTTGAGGGCATTTTTTTGTTCGGGCGTTGCGGGCGCGTCGATTCGTTCATAGATCGGACTGCCAAACTGTTTTTCCAGTGCCCGATAGTGTTCACCCGGGTCTTTACCGGTAACGGCTGTGATTTCTGCTGCCAGGAGATTGAGCAGAATACCGTCCTTGTCAGTGGTCCAGACCGTGCCATCGATTCGTAAAAAGGATGCTCCGGCACTTTCTTCACCACCAAACCCCAGAGAGCCATCCAGAAGACCGTCGACAAACCACTTGAATCCCACGGGAACTTGTGCCAGCTGTCGCCCCAGATGGGCGGTGATCCGGTCGATCATGGAACTGGAGACCACTGTTTTGCCAACCTGTGTGTCCGGGCTCCAGTGCTTGCGGTGGTTGAAAAGATACCAGACCGCCACCGAGAGATAATGATTGGGATTCATCAATCCCGCCGAGGGTGTCACGATACCATGTCGATCGGTGTCCGGATCGTTGCCGAATGCAATATCGAACCGGTCTTTCAGGTCAATGAGAGAGGCCATGGCATAGGGTGAGGAACAATCCATTCGAATCTTTCCGTCATGATCCAGTGTCATGAATGAAAAAGAGGGATCCACACGTGGGTTCACGATTTCAATGTTCAGATCGTACCGTTCTGCGATGGGTTGCCAGTACCCGACCCCGGCTCCCCCCATGGGATCCACACCGATGGCGAGACCGCTGGAGGCGATCGATTTCATATCGATGACCCGGTCAAGGTCTTTGACATACGGCATCACCAGATCCACCTCCTGTGTGGTGGAAGCAGCCATGGCGTTTCGGTAGGACCCTCTACGGATCCGATTTTGTTGTTTGAGAATATCATTGGCCCGGTCCTGAATGGCCTGGGTTGTGGTGGTTGATGCCGGTCCACCGTGTGGGGGATTGTATTTAAATCCGCCATCTCCGGGTGGGTTGTGCGATGGCGTGATCACGACCCCGTCGGCACGACCCTGTTTCCGATCCCGGTTCGCGGTCAGGATGGCGTGCGAGATGACCGGGGTGGGTGTGTATCCATCATCCTTTTGAATCCGAATTTCCACGCCGTTGGCGGCAAAGACCTCGATGGCGGTGATCAATGCCGGTTCGGAGAGTGCGTGGGTATCTTTGCCAATGAACAAAGGTCCGTCGATGCCTGTCTCTTTACGGATCTCAGCAATCGCCTGACAGATGGCCTGGATGTGACCTTCATTAAACGCGTGATCTGATGAAGATCCCCGGTGTCCCGATGTTCCAAACGATACCTGTTGATCTGGATTCGAGGGATCGATGTCCTGGATATAATAATCCGATATCAGCCGGGGGATGTTCCTGAGCGCATCGTGTGGCGCGAGTTGACCTGCAAGCGGATGAATGGACATGATGCCTCCTTGTTTCCTGGTACGGTTTATCTATTCTATACGCTCTTGCGCGGCAGAGGGGGTGGAGTCTTGAATGATCCGACCGTTTCTGCCAACTGTTTTACAGCAAATTGATGTTGTTATCCCGGCATGTGCGAACCATCTCCTCAGGCCAGAGGCTGGACTGAATTTCCCCGATATGGGCCTTGAGAAGGTAGAACATGCAGAGCCTGGACTGTCCGATGCCTCCCCCAATGGATTCTGGTAGGGTTCCGTCCAGCAACCGGCGATGATACCACAAGTGTTCGCGGTCCTGATGGC
>CAYPUH010000345.1:0-4363 GCA_964413725.1 uncultured Cytophagia bacterium | reverse complement strand
GGGTTCCCGTAAGAGCCAGACGATAGCTCCCTGTGAGTAGCCGCGAGGCCTTTGATGTCTGCGAGTGTGGGTTTTTGATCTTTTGTGACTCGTCCAGAATGACATAGTGGAAGGGATACGACTTTAACATGGAGATATCCCGGCGCATGATGCCATAGCTGGTCAGGATGATATCATAGTCTTTAAAGGATTGCGTATCCTTTGCCCGATCGAGTCCCACATGCGGTAAAATCGTCAGTGAAGGTGTGAATTTTCGAACCTCTTGTTGCCAGTTAAATACCACGGACGTGGGACAGACGATGAGACTTGGCGGCGGGGACGTCTTCCGTTTTTCGTGTAAGAGGAGCGCTAGTGTCTGCAATGTCTTGCCCAGTCCCATATCATCAGCAAGGCACCCGCCGAATCTGTGTTCTCTGAGAAAATTGAGCCAGTCATAACCGGCGATTTGATAGGGGCGCAACACCTGATTCATGGAGCCGGGCAGAGGTGTTTTTTCGATTCCGGCAAACTGTCTCAGGGATTCAGTTCGCTCTAAAAAAGCTCGATCCGCACGGGCACTGTCGGCCTGATTGAACAGAATGTCGATCAAGGTCACCTGGTGTTGCGGCAACAATAAATGATCCTGATCGATTTCGGCAAAGTGGAACAGATGACGAAACTTTTTAATCCAGGAATCGGGTAATATGGCGAGACTTCCATCCCGCAGTTTGACATATTTTTGTTGGTTCCGGATCGAGCGTCGCAATTCTTTCAGAGACATCCGGATACCTTCAAAATCGATTTCCAGGTTCAGATCAAACCAGTCGATTTGGGTGTCCACCTGAACCTTGATGGTTGGGGCACCGGTTCGGATTTGCACTTGTTGCAGATGATCCAATCCGTGAATTTCAAAGCCCTTGGCCATCAGGTCGGGGATATTCTCCGTCACCCAGGCGGCGGTTTTATGCTCGGGAATCTGGAAGATGCCCTCCTCGTTTACACTGAGCCCCGTACTCTGCAGGAGGGAGCGAATCTCCTGTTCCTGTTCCTGATCCCGGTCGATCCTGTAAAAGGTTGTGTCATCGGTGCTGTTCACATAGACATCTGCATAGAGATTGGGGTGATGTACGCTCACCGGATCATAATGGGTAACCAGATGAACCCGCAAATAGGGAGAGTGTTCTTCCAGAACGATCGATTTACCCGTTAGCCTGTTCACGGTTTTCAGCGTATACTCTTTTGGCAGTTTGAGAGGAATATCGGATGTCAATTTGGGGAATGTATGACAGACAAAATCTGAAAAGTCAGTCTTGGGTATTTTGATTTTTAGCCGTTCCTGAGTAAAGGGCAGCAAGAGTGCCGGATCCGAGAGGTTTGATACTTTATAGAGATGGTCCTCGTAGAGAATCCAGACCGGATTTTGTGTCAATATGGAAAAGTTAGGATTGAGGCGGATAGGCTCTTCACCGATCATGACTTCCGGTATCCATTCATAGTGATCCTCTTCTTCACGATAGCTGAATTCAAATCGACAGGGTGTGGAGGACACCGTCAGCTGGGTTCCCAACGTCTCACCCTCATCGGTATAGAGACGTCCATTATCCAAAAAATCAAAGATATGTCCTTCCGGTCCCCCATACGGATAAAATACCGGGCGAAAGTCAAAGGGGTAGGGGGGCGTGTTCCATTTGGAAATCTGCTCTCCGGCATTGAGCCTGGTGAGATAAGAGATGACCATCAGATCGTTGGCCGAGTATTTGACGCCGTTTTCTTCTTCTTCAAAGCGTCCCACATGAGTGAGACGCCCCAATTCTCCGGATTTTTTGAGATAAACCTTTTGCGGGACAATGGACCATTCATCCACATCCAGTTTCAACAAATAAACGATTTTCCACTTGTACGCTGACTCGTCCGGTTGAACCTTTACATCATGTGGAACCGGCAGGGAATTAAAAAAGGATTCCCAGGATGGATGTGTTTTATGATGGATGAGTTCATCTGCATTCTCAGTATAATAGTCGCGCGCGGCATAGAGTGCTGCCACACTGTGTTCGCAATTGGCCCAGCTCGGACACGTGCAGAGTGCGAAAAGGCCGTAGGGAGTCTGTCGCACTCTGACTTCATAGGTCTGGTCAACCTCGACCAGTGCATCAAAATGATCCAGTTCAACCCGGTTGAGGGTGACCCGATTCTCGAGATAGAGTGATCGTCCCTTGTCCACGATCATCGCGCCAGCAAAGGTCTCAATATTGTTGTCAGTCAGTTGCATCATATAGAGTTATCTTGATAGATTTGTATTCAGATCAATTGTGCGTCAGTTTGAGCTCGTCTGTTTAACGGATACCCAAAATTCAGGTTCCCGGCCGACTCCGCACGCCATTTTCCCGATGCTCCGTTCCTCTCTCAAAACCGACGTCACTTCTGATTGTCCGGACCTGAGGTGTCGTTAGAATGCGGATGCACCCATCCAGTGGTCATTGACGCTGTATTTTCAGGTTTTTGTTCAAAAGTGGCAGGCTATTCCCCGACTTGTAAGCATCAAAGTATCTCAAAATATGCAAAATGTTTTCTTAAATTACAAGCAATGATTGGATATTGAGGTTTATTATTTCGTTTCCCAGGGAGAAAATCGGAATGAATCGGATCGCACTGTATGTTTGTGATCATGATACACCGTTCATCTTTACAAGCCTCTTCTTCTATGCCATTTCATTGGCGTCTGCAGCGGGGTAGGTGTGGAGCACAAGGTATTTGACCTGATCAGGCGTTTAAAATTTGAAATTTACTGTGAAAAAGGAGGATCGTCTATGGAGCTCAAGAAAGCAATCGAACAACGGGCAAGTGTTCGTAAATTTAAGAGCGATCCTGTATCGCCCGCGGATCTCAAAGAGATTGTGAGACGAAGCGGGTTGGCCCCCAGTGTCAACAATTCTCAACCCTGGCACTTTATCGCTGTAACCAACAGGGATCTCATCAGGCAACTGGCAAATCAAGTCCACGAGAAACTGGAGGAGTTGTTCCCGGAGGGAAAAACAGAGGATGTACAACCCGTCAAGGAGACGGTGGATAAATTTTCCACCTTTTTTCAGGACAGTCCGGCAGTGATTTTTGTTGCCATGAAGCGTTATTCCGCGATCGCGGATCAGATTCTGGATCGCGTCAATATGGATCATGATCAATTAAACGAAATCCGCAACCATCCCGATATTCAAAGCATCGGTGCCGCAGTGGAGAATCTGTTGCTATCGGCAACGGATATGGGATATGGTGCCTGTTGGTTGAGCGGTATCATGGTGGCACGGGACGCCCTTGAACAGCGTCTGGAGATTCAGCCCCCTTGGCATTTGGCTACCGCTATTGCGTTGGGCACACCAGCGGCAGATGTGTCTCAACGGCAGAAAAAAGAGGTGGATGAAATTTATACTCTGATCGGTTAGACTTGCGGTTTGTTGGATTGTGATGTGTTGAGCGAGCGCGTCTTTTTCTCGCGCATAATACGAGTCTGTCTGGACAAGAAGGTCAGAGGACCACTTCGCCGACCAATGATCTGACAAGATGAAGGTGTCGTGCGAAACAGATAGCGCAAAGCGGTTGCCGGTTTTGTATCGTCAAAGCAGGCCTCACAGCGTATCCCGTAACTGCCGATTTGATGTACTTCGGACGGAAATGGCAAAGGATCACTGCCGGCGACGACTGAAAATCCACGTTTCCGTCCTGTTTTCATCTGCCCAGGAAGGGGCCACACGATGGGTCGCATTGAGGTGTCTCCAATGGCCAACTCTTGAGGAGAAAACCGTTGCAGACAGTCGGTCACAATGTGTCCTCGTTTGAAAAACCATTTACCGGGTGCCCAGTTCAGTACCGGGATGCCTCCGGTGTCCAATATCTGTTCGATAAGAGATTGAGCCGACTCGCTGCGATCGGCGATGTGCAGAGAAGTGAGCAGGGCAGAGATTTCAAGTCCCTCACAACTGACCAGTTGCCGGCCCTGTGCCACCAACAGCTGGACAGTGGATGAACGGAGCCGAAGGACTGTCTCTTCCGGTTGCTCCAGATTCCACCCGGCTGGAATCGGTTCGATTCTGGAGCTCAAATCGTCAAAGAAATGGCAATCCTCACGTTCGGTGAGCAGCCATACAGGACGGACCCGCGGTCCGTTTGCGTGTTTTAAAAGATTACGGGTTCCGGCTTGCAGCGCTGTGGACAGCTCGAACGAGGGATAGATATGCACATGAGCATCGATCAATAGTGTGTGTTCAGTCATCACGGTAACCTCAATCCTGTGGGTACTGGCATGGGAGGGGGGCTGGAATCCGTTGAGATTCTCAGATCCCGTTGTCTCGATATCGGAATAAGATACTACAAAAAGAGCGCATGTGCAATG
>CAYPUH010000344.1:0-4367 GCA_964413725.1 uncultured Cytophagia bacterium | reverse complement strand
GCCGCGTATTGAAATCCAATGCCTCGGGGTTGGCGTCCTGGGGAACGGATCAGGTTGACGATGCCGATCACGTCATCGGCAACGAATATCAGGACCTGGGAAACTCTGTATCAGGAGAAGATGTAACCGTAAGCATCACCGATGGAAGCAGCACAACGTTCTCATTACTCCCCGCGATGGGAAGCAGTCAATATCAAGTGGATAATCTCACCGACAGTGAATTCGATTTAACATCGAGTTGGCAGGATGTGGCCGCCATAACCGGTGGCCAGGGGGTCTATATCATTACCGCACAGATCTTTGGAGATATCCAAAAACAAAAGACAACGGGTTATGCGTCCATTGAATTCCGGATTGTCGGCAGGGTTGGCACCCTTTATAGCACGGGTGCTATGGGGCGTTGTGTGTCGGCTTTTCTTAACAACACCCATAACGACGGCAGTGCGTCTCTGGTCCATACGGAACACAGGGATGTTAACGGTATTGATGTTAAATTACAGGCACGAATCTCTACCTATGGGGATACAGGAACCGTAACCGGAAAAGTATATGGCAGCGATCATTCAGCTTTTGAGGGAGATACCACTTTTCTCAGTGTGATTAAAATTGGCAACTAGATTGAATCGCGAACGCGATAGAACGAATGCAGGCATTATCAGCAACACAGAGACCCTTCAAATGAAAGGGAAAAATCATGAACAGAGTCTATGTCATCTTTATACTATTCGTCATTCTCAGCACTGCAGCCTTTGCTCAATTGACCGTTAAAAACAATTCCGGAGAGGTATTGATGAGAGTCGATCAGACCTCCGGTGATGCGGTCGTGACTCTCGGATCGTCCGGCGTTCCGGGCCATTTGATCACCGAAACCATCACCATAACAGACGGTGCCGGTACGGGAAAAGTCCTGACCTCGGATACCGACGGCAATGCCAGCTGGGCATCGGTGTCGATAACCGAAAGCGATCCTCAATGGTCGGCAAATGACAACGACCACGCAATCGGCAATGAATTTCCTCTGGGGGGAAACGCCATCACCATCAGTGCAGATCGTACCGTCAACCACGCGAATACATCCAGCCAGTCGTCCCTCAACAACAGCGGACGAACGGTGATCCAGGATGTCAGCGTGGATGGGTATGGACATATCACCGGAATGAACACGACAACCCTGGCCGACAATGTCAATGACGCCGATCACGATCCCGTCGGTGAATTGCAAACCTGGAACGAGGTGATCGATGAGGGCAATGTTATGACGGGAGCGAGGAATCCCGTATTGAACAATCGGCCCAGTGCGACTGAAACCCATGTGAGCGGCATCCTGCATTTCGGCGATACCACCGCGGGATTCAATATCAATCGACAGACATGGGGCGGGGATGAAAAACTGGTGATCGGAGCCAAATCCGGATATCTGGAATTTGTCACCACCCCGAGCGGACAGCCGGAAACACATGCTCGTATCTGCATACAAGCCAATGGAGTGTTGAGGATCCGGGGACTGAGCGATTCCTGTCATACCGGAGACGGTGAGATAGACCCCAAAATTTACTTGAGGTATGAAACCCCGTAAACCTGCCTCCGGTATCCAGCAAAAGAGTCTCAGAGCCGCTATGGGGGTTGAAGTGACAATCGACCATACGGAACCAGGACAAGTAAAAACGCTACCCAAAGGAATAAGCCATATGAAAACGCAAATCATCACCTTTTCCCTTATCTGCGCACTGGTTCCCACCGTATGGGCCCAGATGACGGTTAAAAACCGCTTCAACGTGGTGGTTATGCAGGTGGACAACCAGGCGCATATGACACTGGGATCGTCTACACTGGATGGCGACCTGACCACCCACAGCCTGACGGTCCTGAACGCCCTGACCTTCTCTCCGGGTGCGGCCAGCGGCCGGGTGTTGAAATCCGATGCCTCGGGATCGGCGTCATGGGGGACCGATCAGGTGGACGATGCCGATCATGTGATCGGCAATGAATTGCAGACACTGAGTCTGTCAGGGACCACCCTGGAGATCAGCGACGGCAACAGCGTCACCCTGCCCACCGGCAGCGACAACCAGCAGCTCGGCATCAGCGGACACACACTCTCCCTCGATCGAGGTGGCAGCGTTACCCTGCCGGACAATGTCAACGACGCCGACCATGTCATCGGCAATGAATATCAGAGCCTGTCCATATCCGGTCATACCATCAGCCTCAGCGATGGCGGCGGATCGGTGACCGTGCCCGACAATGTCAACGATGCCGACCACAATATCGGCAACGAGTATCAGGATTTGGGCAGCAGCAAATCCGGCGAAACCGTTTCGGTCACCATCACCGATGGCAGCAACACTTCATTTTCCATCCAGGATGACGATCATGTGGTGGGAAACGAATACCAGTCTCTGTCCCTGAACAACAGAACCCTCTCGCTGTCCGATGGGGGCGGGTCTGTGACCTTGGGCGGGTACGCCTATTACCCCCATTTTTATACTCTATTTAATGAACAACCCCCGGCAGAATCTGATTTTCGCTGGTACTCCTGTTCGGAAATGGGGATTCCATCAGACGCCAAAGCGGTGGTGGCTGAAGCCGCTGTCTATAATGATCCCGCACGATGGTCCGGAATTATCGTCTCGACCGAGTCCTTTACCCATAACGATCAGACCAGTATGGGAAATCTGGTAGAGAGTGGATCCCATCTTCATGCCTGGACCGAGGCTCGCATCGAGCAGGAATCCACCATCCTGCAACTGGATTCAGCCTGCCGTATCTATGTGGGTCATATGGGCATTCCCGACGACGGCCGCGTCCATATCTTTGGGTATTTCAGATAAGATTCGCAATTGCCTTATCAGAGTCAGGCGTTGTAGAGGTGAACCATTTCATTTAAAGTACAGGAGTATAGGATGTTAAAAGCAAAAATAGCCTTGTTCACTCTGTTGCTGGCAAGCGCTGCCTGGGCACAGCTGACGGTCAAGAACAATTCAGGAGACGTATTGATGACAGTGGACCAGACATCCGGAGACGCTGTCGTGACTCTCGGATCGTCCGGCGTTCCGGGCCATTTGATCACCGAAACCATCACCATAACAGACGGTGCCGGTACGGGAAAAGTCCTGACCTCGGATACCGACGGCAATGCCAGCTGGGCATCGGTGTCGATAACCGAAAGCGATCCTCAATGGTCGGCAAATGACAACGACCACGCAATCGGCAATGAATTTCCTCTGGGGGGAAACGCCATCACCATCAGTGCAGATCGTACCGTCAACCACGCGAATACATCCAGCCAGTCGTCCCTCAACAACAGCGGACGAACGGTGATCCAGGATGTCAGCGTGGATGGGTATGGACATATCACCGGAATGAACACGACAACCCTGGCCGACAATGTCAATGATGCCGACCATGATCCCACCGGTGAAATACAAACCCTGTCGATTTCCAATGAAACGATCACGCTGTCCCCCAGCGGGGGGTCTGTCGCCCTCCCCCCGACCTGGCATTGGCCCACCAACAATGTGAGCAAGGATCCTGTAACGTTGGACGTCAGCACCACAACCTATGGATCGCTTACCTTTGATGTCGGGGTGTCCGGATACAATGCCGCCTATTTTTCCATCGCCGCATATGGTGACAGCGATGAAAAAGACTATATATACCTGATGAAAAGCAACAGTGGAAACTGGCAGGACCAGCATTGCGGCGGTGTGACCCTGGATTATGACGATGCAACCCTGATCGCCCCTATATTCGAAAATCCGGCAGGATCGGGACTCTATACGGTCTATTGGGCCACCCGCGACCAGGCCACCGCCGACCTGACCCAAATCTCCCTGCATATCGGCCTGATCGGCCTGGCACGCTGAACAGGCTTTTCCAATCATCCGGAACTGTTTCCGGATGATTGGGCACCACACATTTCAGTTTACTCGTGAAGGAACAAAGGCCTATATACCCTACAGTTTCAGTGCCATAAGATGGGTGGGGTCCCCGCTGAAATAGGGGTTTACATCTCCATACATAGTGGCTGTGATGGTTCCCGTATTGCCGTAGCGGTCGCCAACCTATCGCAATTTCCGTTCCCTGCAGTTTTGTGATTCACATTGTTTACAAAAAAAGAAGTGCAACCGAGAGCTCGGACTGCATCGATGCACCCAGCCGTTCAGGTATCGCCTCAATCTTGCGCCAGCAACCGAAAAAGCCGACCCTGCGGCAAATGACGGCCTCTCATCGTCATTTCACCAAATACAGTTATATCCAATTATATAATATTAGGTCCAATCTATTGTTTTCTTGTACATTCGGCACTATGATCTATCTGGCATAGATATTGCTTTATTAATCTATATCACTGGTGTCCGGTCACC
>CAYPUH010000343.1:0-4378 GCA_964413725.1 uncultured Cytophagia bacterium | reverse complement strand
GTTTTCAGAATCAAAAAATTATTGACTTTTGGATTCTGTTAACACAGAATCCGGGAGCTCCATAAGGTAACATGTATTTATATACAGGCACTCAACAGTTTACGAGGTGTATGGTGGAAACTATAGGCTTGCTTGTTTTTTTGGTGTTTTGGTTTGTCCTGATGAAATTTGTTCTTCCACGATTCGGGATACCCACCTGAATGTCCGGTACATGTGATCTTCCGGGAGAAGATAAACGCAAAAAAACAAAGAAAAATTCAACAGATGATCAATACGCGGAGTGATACAATGCCCATCTATGAGTACCAGTGTTCAGAATGCAAAAACACGTTCGAGACGCTTTTGTCCATAAAGACGTCAGATCCTGTTCTCTGTCCGGAATGTGGTTCTGAGAACACGTCACGTCTTTTTTCGGCTTTTGCGTCGTTTGGCTCCTCACCAACGGCCACGGCAGGAGGATCTGCGTCGTCCTGTGCAAGCGGAGGATTTACCTGAGGCGTTTGATCAGGTCGGAGACCTGTTCATCGATTTTATCATACCAAAGCCAGGGCAGAAGAGGAGGTTTACGTGAAACGAACCATAAAATCAACCCTTGGCGTTGCGGTGGGAGCAGCGCTTGGTTTTTCTTACTATTATTTTGTTGGGTGTCGTACAGGGGGGGGATGTCCGATTAGCAGCAATCCTTACATCAGTATTGTATATGGAGGCACCATCGGATTGCTGTTATCCTGGGGCAAGGACACGTCTAAAAAATCGACATCCTGATCCCGTATACCGGATCGTTAGTAGATATCATAAAAAGGGCGAGTGTTGCATGCAACACCCGCCCTTTGTCTATACCAGGCTTGAGTAAAACAGGTTGTCAGCATATCGATCTGTTTAGAAAAAGTGTCAGAGTCTGCATCAAAACTCCATAAGCCACTGGATAACCAGATTCCGACCGGGCTCTGAGGTGATGAGCCCCCTGTTCGTCGCCAGATGATTGTGATAGGATCGATCGAATATATTTTCAGCTCCTGCCAGCAAGCGGCCCTGAACCGGTCCCAATGAAAACCCTGGTGTGCGCAGATAGGCGGACAGAATACCGTACCCGGGTGTCCTGATCTCTCCCTCGGCAATCCGATTCTGGTCTGCAAAAAAGTGTCCATAGATATCGTAGCCGATCCAGGATGCCAAAAATCCCCGGACACCCAAAATTCCGTTCAGAGGAGGGATGGCCGGAAGTGGATTATCGGTTCGGGTGTCCAGACCATAGACATAGGCGGCCCGAGCGTACAGGGTGGTCTGGTTGGTTATTGCCAGATCGGTTTGTAAATCAACTCCCATCAACCTAGCCTCTCCGACATTGCCTTTGATCAGAGCCGGGCGGCCGTCGAACTCACCCGGCTGGTCGACCACGAGGTTGTTTAATCGATTCAGAAAGACATTCGTTTGAAACGCGATGCGTGACCGGTGCATCCTGTATCCCAGATCAAAGAATTGTCCCTGCTCGGACTGCAAGTTGGGATCACCAAGTTTGATCAAATTGCCCAGGTCCACATACAAATACCGTTCTTCGAGATAGGGAGCGCGGTACGATTGTCCCAGTGTCAGAGTGAGGTCACTATGAGTGGCTATGCGGTACAGGAGTGCGGCATGGCCACTCCAGGATTGGTCATTGGACTCGGAAGCTTGCCAGAAAAGTGTCTGACCCGCCGGAGAGGTGTTGCGGACGCCATCGACAATCTCATAGACCGGGTTCACTACAGTTTCATTTTCAATATGAATCCAGTCCGTACGTCCACCCAGTGTAAGATTTAACCGATCCGGGATCAGTGTCCATTCATCCTGAACAAACACACCTGCACTTTGATAAAAGGCATCCGGAAGTGGCTCCTCTACAAGTGTTTTGTTGATAGAGCGAACCACATCCCCGTTATCTGGATTTAGAATGTCGATACGAAGATCGCGTGATCGGTAGCTGTCGAGATCCTTGCGCCATATATCGACTCCCGCAACCAGATAATGCGATTCGTCCGGCGTCCAGTTTGTCTGTAACTCAAAACCGCGGGTGTCATGCGTCGCCCCCGGAGCCACTCGGAGCATATTCATTTTTCTCGGGGGATCGCCAGGTATGTTTTTGACGATATGAGGAATGTTTTCAACATCGCGAAGTATTGATTGTTGATATACTTTGAGAGAGAGTCTTGGCATTCCTGTCAACAGACGACTCCCCACATATTCCACACTGTAAAGATCCCGGTCCTCAGTGGGATATCGCACATCAGCCTGTCCCGGAAAGATAGGCGACGCTCCCGGGATACCCACATCGGTTGCCCGGTAGCGGTGCCAGTTGATTTTAAACTGATGTTTGGCTCCCAGTCGAAGACCCATGCGTGCAGACAGGTTATTGTCCTGATACTGGCTGTTTTCGAGTATTCCCTGAGGTGTTTCCATATCATCGGCTTTTCGGGTAAAGCCGGAGGCTTTTAAATACCATGTACGATTACCGGTATACATCGCCAACCGCGCCTGTCGACTGGTATTGGCTGTCCGATATCCGGTCAGAACGCGACTCTTGAAATAAAAATTATCTTGGTACCAGCCATCTTTTGTGATTATGTTCACAACGCCGCCAATGGCTCCAGAGCCATAAAGCGCAGAAGCAGCTCCTTTGATCACCTCGATGCGTTCAATGTCGTTGACGTCAATCATGGACATACCGGCCGCAAGATCTGTCGCTGTATCCACACGGTTGCCATCGATCAGGGTGACGATATTGGCCTTACTTAGACCGCGGATGGACACATGAGTCCCCCAAATTCCGTCCCTCGCCATACTTATGCCCGATTCGGTATGAAGAGCGTCCGATAATGACACCGGTAACGTCTGATTGATTTTTTGCTCACTCAGAATGGTGAGGGGCATTGCCACGTCTCTAACCTGCTGAACATGTCGGGTGCTGGTGATCTGGATGCCTGAGAAGGGGAGTACCGTTGCCTCCAGTTCGATGACCGTATTCGTGATGGCTCCGTCTGTGACGTTCAGCGAGGTGGTCTGTGTGGTATAGCCAATATACGAGATTTTAAGCCGATGTTGTCCCGCGGGTATGCCGTTCAGTTTGAATTCACCCACTTGAGACGTGATGGTGCCTCTGTCTAAACCGATGACACGGATATTGGCTTTTGAAAGCGTCTCATGAGTATGTGCGTCCACAACCAGGCCATGAATAGATCCCGTTTGAGCGCTGGCAAGGGAAAACAACAGGAAAAGCAAAACGATGAAATTGCGTGCAATATTCATTTGATCCTCGACATGATGATTCTGTTCGATTAAAACACCCGTATCAGGCGTTCTGTTTGGTGTAATCCAACGACCACAGGACAGGGCGACGAGTTGTGATATGCTGCGACGTGTCCGCTGCGGCTAGCCATAGACCAGCAGTCCCACCAATCGCCCCAACAATGCGATTAAAATGGCCAGGATGATGGTAATAAGAATGGCCACAGCTGTTCGTTTCCATCCGATTTCTTTTGCGAGAATTCCAATCGTGGCGACACAGGGTATATAAAACACGACAAACAGGGTAAACACCAACAGCTGGGTATTGGTCATGATTGTCGAGACATCCTGCGTTCCCAGTGCCTGCATCAACATCAGCATGGACAGTTCTTTTCGCAAAATACCGAACAGGAGCGTTGACCCCACTTCTGCCGGCAAATCGAGGATAAAGGTAACCGGTCGCACCAGCGAATTGATCACGGATTGAAAATGGAACCATTCGGCCACACTTAATACCAGACTTCCCACCACCAGTAATGGCCAGGCGATAACGATAAATTCACGCATCCGAAGCCATGTCTTTGACCAGACGACTTTAAGACTGGGTAGCTGATAGGCAGGAATTTCGAGTATCATCCCCGGTGTATCTTCGGGCAACAAGCGAGACAGAATCGAACCGGTAATGGAAATCACCACAATATTGAGCAGATAAACACCAAGAGCGGCGGTGCCTCCGAGATAGAATCCGACCAAACCAAAGATAACCACCATACGCGCAGAGCAGGGGATAAGAATGGCCACAACAGAGGAGATAAAGCGGTCTCTGGGACTGGATAATATCCGGGTGGCCATCACGGCGGGAACCGAACAGCCATACCCCAGAATGCCGGGGATAACAGCTGTGCCATGCAACCCGATTTTGTGCATAAAATTGTCCATTAGAAATGCTACGCGCGGAAGATACCCAAAGTCCTCGATCAGAGCCAGGACCAGTAAAAATGGCAACAGATAGGGCAGGACGATGGCAATACCGCCGGAGATTCCCTGTACCACACCCTTTACCATGTGAAAAACAAGTGTGTCTTGACCCAAATATTGACTCAAAATGTTGCTATGA
>CAYPUH010000342.1:0-4379 GCA_964413725.1 uncultured Cytophagia bacterium | reverse complement strand
GGTCGCGGCAGGTCATCTGGATGATGGGCTCAATGCCTTCATCTGACAATAGCTTGGCAGACGCAATACTCGACAGCCGGACGATAGCCGTCTGGTTGTCGGTGATATTGACGGCATCGACCATACCCTTGAAATGCTTTGACTTTCTTCGAATGACGCCACCGTCACAGCTTTGCGGGGGTCCAATTTCACCACACCAGATAAATTGATTCGATTCAATCTTTTCCTTGAGCGTCATCAGCGATTGTGTCTTTCACTTTTTGTTTGTCATTGCGAACCCACCAGACAGGTGCATCGATTCGTTTTTTAAACACATTCAGCCACGCTGCCGTGCCTTCCAGGTTCCAGTTGTGAATTTTATTCAGCTTGTAGAGCAGACTCAGCCGATGCAGTCGTTTTGAGCTGAAATAGATCCGGTACCACACACATTTCCGGTCCGGATACACCTCACACGACCCGTCTTCGCCGGTTCCCCCGCAGGGACCATTGCGCAATCGTTTCGGGCACCGCTGGCAACAGACAAATCCCGTCGAGGACAACTGGCATTCGCCACAATGCTGACACCCAAAGAGCGGCACTTTGATGATATCTTCAAAAAATCGAATGACACGCGAGACTTTTTTTTCCTTTGGCGTCAGGGGAGGTTTGCACACGGTAGCTAAATTGTTTGGCAAGGGGATATCCTCGTATTTTAATATAAAACCGTGCTGTGGAAAACAGTTGAAAAAATCAGAACGCTTTCGACTCTACAAGACTGATATTTTCAAACAAATCCCAAAACAGGTCGACAAAACCCTCATTGCAGGATGAGATTATAGCCAGGGTCTGTTTTCCGTTCTTCCCGGTCTGTCCCTGAAACGAATGCAAACAGATACTTTGAATGTCCGGACGGGTTACGAAAGATACATCATCACCCGCATCACGCCTTCCACCCCTTCCATCCCGAGCACATCGTTCAAACATTGCATGGCGGGATGATCATCGGGCAAGAGCGAGTATTTTCGTCTGACCGAACCGATGACGGTATTCAGGCCCAGGGGCATGGCCAGGGTCAGAAAGGCGCTTTCCAGCGGACCTTTAACCGGTGACCCGTCCGGTTTTTTCGACGGCAGCATCTGGGTGAAATTGCTGATTCCCACGGACATATTGATGTCGGTCAAATCGCTGTCCTGATGAATCATGTTCAACACCTTCATGAGCCGCTTGAAATCCCCTCTCGAATCACTGCCGATGGGCATGATCCCCGGATCGAGGATCAGCTGATCGTTGCTCACATCTTTGATGTGTTTACGAGCGAGACGGACCATCGATGTCGTCGTCGAATAGATGTCTTCGGCGGTTTGATTCATGACCACATCACCGTCGTCATTCTTTCCTTCCGTGACCAGCAGAATGGGAATGAACGGCTGGCTGTCATACAGATCAAACATGTCCAGTCGACCTTCGGAAATGGAATTGAGAATCGGTTTAATATTTCCCGCCCGTTCAGCGTCATACGCCTCCAGTCCTGCGGCCGCGAGTTCCGGATCCGGCGTATCGATTGCCAGCGGCAGGGAAATGTGTTGTTGAATACGCCTGACAACGTCGGCCATAAAGCCGGCGGAGCGGGGACCCACATTGACATCGATATACGCCGCTCCTTTATCAGCCTGAAATTGTGCCAGATCCACGATGCCGTCGATATCATTGGCCTCAAACAATTTGTGCGTCGATGGCACCGAGTCATTGATCGATTCGCCGATAAAGGTCAGACCGGGAATACTCATTGAATTCTCTCCTGTGATAAATGTTTCCGTTCATCCTTTGAAAAGCAGCACGACCTGAGCAAAACCCGTCAATCCATCCAAACGGCAAGAGGACGATGCAATGCTCATGCTGGAAAGAGTACAAACACGGCGGGACACCAGAATTCTGTAGCGTGATTCACACGCAGCCCCCCACACTCTGAGCCCATCTAGATATTAAGGATTTTTTATGAAAATGCAAGAAAAAGGTTTGAAAATTCCAGAGTCTGTTTGGAAATACAGGGAAAAAACAGGATGCGAACAGAAACGTGAGACTGGGGCAGGCGGGGACGGAGGGACTGAGGGACGAAGGGAAACGAACCGCGGGGGGGAGAACGTCGGGAGACAGAAGACGGAGGACAGAGAAACAGACGTGCACATGTGGGTGTATGATGTATTGTCCACGCACTATATTTATGTTGTCTTTTGTTTTATATGCTTTTACCTTTAAACGTTTTCACGTTTCGACGTGGCTACGTTCTTTTGCTTCTCGACGTGGCCACCTGATTATTCCAGCCTTTTGATCTCAGCGTTTAAAATCCAGGTCAAAATCCTCATGTGGCACGGTCCAAGCCCGAAGGGCTGGCATGATTATAGACAGCCAGATTCAAACATCCATCGAAATCCCGAAGGGATGACATAATGCGGACCGGAAAGAAGCAATGGACCCGGGTTTACAGACAGCTGACCTGGCCGGCAGTCACGTCAGGGACGCCAACTGTTTGACACGGTGGAGAATGTTCAATTTTGGTTTTTAAAGAGTTTTAGAGTCCGTTTGACACAAGACCTCGATGATAAAGCATCTCAAAGAAGCACGGCGCTTTACTGATAAAGAGACCCCTCGGGCATAGTGAGCTTTCATCGTGGACGGTTAATCCTGACGGCAGCGGACAACAATCGGGAAACCACGTGGCAGGCAACGATGGCGCATCGGGGAACCATCGCCGACGGATTTTTAGTCGGCATCAACATCGACTATGCGATAAAGGTCCTCGCTGCCCTCGAGGGCGATGAGATCCGATGTCAGTTCAACGATGCCGATTCAGCCATCGGCCTTCGAGGCGAGGATGACCTGAATCAAACCACATTGATCATGCCGATCCGGCTTTCAAAAGACCGATGACGTCATTACCGGTAATGCATCAGGGCTTGTGATTGAATCTGTTTACCTCTTTGTCATGGTGGCGAGCTGCGGTGAGTCACGACGATGGAAACGGGTTTGAGGAGTATCTGAGCCCCGAATCAGACAAGGATAAAAGGCCCGGAAAATCGGGCCTTTTTCCTGGCACAATGCGAGCAAAAATAGAGCAAAACCAGAGGGTGTTTTTTGTAAGTCATTTAGAAACTGTCAAGGCTCACGATATTCCCCAGTCCAGGCTCATTTATATTCCCCACCTGTTCTGGGAATTAGCGTTTTAAATTAGATGCCCCATTTTAGGGTGTAGCGTTTGCTATTTTAGGTTTTTGTTTGCTCCGATAGGATTCTCCTTTCATTACAATCTGATGAGCATCATGCGTAAAGGTCTGCGAGCCATCGCCCGAGATTTTATTGGTTCCCGTGGAATAGGTAAAGGTCGTGCCGTCAAAGGAGGTAATGTTGCCATTGCTGTCATAGACCCAGGTTTGCTCTGTGGTGCTGTTGACCTTGAAGGTATCGATTCGGTTCAGATCGTCATATCGGTAATCCATCGTGACCTGGGATTCGCCATAGCGGTCGATGATCCGGGTTTTCAGATTACCGATTTGTACTGCATGGATAGAGTTTAATAGGAAAATTCTAGACAGGAAAAGCCATGAGGCTCAATGGAGTGAAGGTTTTGGCAGAAGGATCCATAAAGACAGCTTCTGCTAGCTGTCTTTTTCCCAATCGTTTGTTTTTAATCCTTTGATCCGAGTGAATTCTCTCGTATTGTGAGTGATTAAAACTAAATTATGAGAAACTGCAATGGAAGCAATCAATAAATCCATCGGTCCGATAGGTCGACCACCAGTTTCCAAAACCGATCTAATTTCACCATATACCCTGGACGCTTGATTGTCGAACGGAAGAGAAACAAAATGATCTATAAAATGAGCGATCCTTTGAATATTTTCCACAGGCCTGGCACTCTTTATGGAACCATAATAGAGTTCTGCGACAACTATGGAACACAAAAAGATTTCTTGAGGTGAATGGCGTTCCAGTTCATTGCGTATACTGTTTGACCGACCATTTAAAAAATTGATGCACACATTAGTATCCAAAAGATATTTCATATCACAATATCTCTTCCCGATTCTCAAGGATCATCGGTGGATATCTCTTTATCGGAGAATCTGATAAACAACCATGGGTTTGATCGATGAATCGCAACCATTCATGGGACTCGTCAGGTTGTTTGATCGTGGGTTTCTTGATGACTGGATCTGATTTTTCAAATGCTTTGATGATTTTGTACAAAGGCTCCAGATATTCGTTTTCTACATTATCTATTTCAGATTTTATTTTTTCTCTACTGATCATCTTTTTTTCCATCCAGTACAATTCAACCTGTTAAATTACAGTGACTTAAAAGGGCGCTTTCTAAAATAAATCCATCGGACTCGTGATGTAAC
>CAYPUH010000341.1:2248-4381 GCA_964413725.1 uncultured Cytophagia bacterium | reverse complement strand
CACAAGTACATGTCGCCGTCGGAGACTGATTCCCCGTACAATGATAATCGCGACACCGATGACACAACACAACAAAAGGGGGTACATAACGAGTCCGCCGCGGGACAGAAAAGACAATACTTCCATCAAATTCACATTCTCCTCGATCGCTATAGGGTTGACGCCTCCGGACTCGGTTATAAAATCGAATATAGAAAAGTCCAGGTTAATTCCAAATATTTTTCAGGAAAGTCCTCTGGTAACGGTTCGAACGGCAACGAGGCTTTGATCGCGTTGACAGAGGTGGTACTGAAAGCGGAATGCCCCCTGTAGGACAACACATTCAGGTTTTCAATATGGCCATCCGGATACACCCGAAATCGAACCACAGCCTCACCCCCAATACCCAGACGGTACAAGGCCGGGGGGGGGTACATATTCCTGCGCAGTTTCTTCTTCATGACCAGTATATACGGGGCAAAATCCCACTGATAGGTATTCAGTGACACCTGACCGACGTTCTCGCTGGAAGTCTGTGTCTGGTCACGATTCACACCATCTGTATAATCGGATGGGAGGAGTCTTTGAGGAGACTGTTGCCCGCGCAACACATCAGGATGAAATGTCTTGGGTTGGCTAGACTGCCGTCCCCGGGCCGCCAACTGCCTGTTCTCGGATGTTGTGGGGGATTCCCGAGACTCGGATCCGGATTCCCGGGGCTGCCGATCAGGGTTCATACGGGGCATCGATCGCTCGGGATTGCCCTGAAAAAGAGCTCGTTCTGTTTGACCTTCACTGTAGGGAGCCCCTTTGGGCAAGGATTGGGAACGGTTTTGATCCTGGGCCCGGGCCGTCTTGTCCGAAAGATGACGGGCATCCGCTTCCGGTGTTTCACTTCTGGCCTGTTCCGGGGTCTCCACAATGTCAAACACCATAGGTGGCCGATCTTGTTGCTCCTCCAGGGCCGGTTCCTTTTCCGGGACCAGCATAACCTGATCCAAATGAGCCAACTGTGGCAATAAGAGCATCAGCAAAACATGCAACAGGAGAGAAAGAAAAATGGCACCTTTTATTTTATTGTCGTCACTCAACAAAAATTCCTTTTCACTCCAAACCCAAATTCCGAGTTAGCCCGATCCCGTCAAAATGATCTGTTTGATATCGCTCTGTTGCGGATGTCTGTCCGTCTGGTATCGATATCATCCTGATTTGTGTTGGAGAATCCGGTCCCTGACACTGAACACATAAACATCGAATGGTTACGGACAGCCGCCCCCCCAATGATATCCATACAGTGATTTAAAAAAACTACAGCCGTCCCCACACTGTCACTCCTTCTTCGGATCTGCCCGACGGACATCGTGACGGCTCAGGGAACCCAACAGCGGGAATGAAACCTGCATAAAGTCTTCCGCTTTTCCGACCCAGCCCCTATAGTGCGTTTTAACCTGATCGATGGCGTTGACACGGTCGATCGAAGGATAAAAATGAGTCAACAACAACCGCTTGCACCCCGCACGTTCGGCGATCTTACCCGCCTCGGAGGGCGTCATATGGCCATTCATGCCCTCCGAATCGGGAAACGAACAGTCCAAAAATCCAAGATCGACGCGTTTCAGTAATTCCACGACCTGGTCATCCGGACCTGTATCCCCCGAATAGGCAAGCGATCCCACCGGGGTTTCAAGACGATAGCCATTGGCAAACCTGGAATGATTCATCGGACGGGTCAACAGTGTCCAACGACCCATGGGGGTCGAACCAGGGGCGAGATCGATGAGGTGGATTGAAAACGATTCCGGGTGCAGTGCCCAGTCCCCCATCAACCGGGCCCAATCTGCATAAAACGCCGCAAATCCCGGAGGTCCCATCAAAATCAAATCCTTTTCACGACGGACACCAGGGGTGAAATTCAAAGCCATCACCAACGGGATGAGATCATGGATATGATCGGGATGCAGGTGGCTGAGAATGACCCTGTCGATACGAGTATGATCCAATCCACTCTCCACCAGGCGCCGCATCGCACCGAAACCGATATCAAACAGAATGAATTCAGAGTCGATCTCTGCCGCATAACACGCGCAGGACCGTTTGCACGTCACTGCACACGTACCAGACCCCAAAACCGTCCAGTCAAATCGCATTCAGCGG
>CAYPUH010000341.1:0-2238 GCA_964413725.1 uncultured Cytophagia bacterium | reverse complement strand
GTCCAAATAGTCTTGTGAACCGGCGACAATGGGTATCGCAATAATCTCGGCTGTTTCATAGGAGTGATGTTTTTCAATCGCTTCTTTTACATGCTCGAACAACCGGGCTGTTGTCTTTATGTAAACAACAACTTCTGTTTCGGTTTCAATGTTCCCTTTCCAATGAAAACGAGACTCTACCGCCGGTAGTATATTGGCACAGGCGATTAAGCGTTGTTCAAGAAGCACTTCCGATATTCGCTGGGCTTCTTCTTTGGATCCACACGTCGTGATCACCAGAATCGCTTCCATGATTCGACCTCCCCGGTTTCTGTTCATTCCGTTTTCAACGACCATCATGACAGCGACACGAGAACAGGATTGTTCCACACTTGCATTTGGGTTCCTTTACAGAATCCCGATTCCCATGGGAACACGACTCCTGTAAACGCGTAAAATGTCTAGTCATTATCGGGCGAAAATTTTCTTTGCTATCCAAACGTTTACGGGACACACGAGATGAAAACGGCATGGTCACCAGACAAACTGCACACTGTTCGCATCATGTTGTGTTTGACCGCTCTTTTTATCGGATCTTCAATTGTGTACCCGTTCGCTACGGTGTGTCTTGCGGATCCGTCTGAGAGCGATACAGCCGTCTCTCACGACCACAGCGAATACGCCGGGCAGGACTCCTCCCAACCCCACTCACGGTACAATCCCCTTGGCCTGTTTCCGGTCGACACCCAGCGAATCGCTCTCGATCATTTCTCTGTAACGCTCCGCCGCTCTGAAACCGATTCATATCCGAAATGGAAAAAACACCCCCCCTTGCCGCCACTGCAACCCATCCCCGGACGGGGGCCCTATGATCCAATCGAACGCGTTTTGGAAAAACAACATCCGGGTACCCAATCCCCTGCGCCCCTGACCAATCTATTGGCCAAAGGGATCACGGCACTTGGCGGTTGGCTCACTCCTGCGGCAACACCAGACATCAGATTTATTCCCTCCCCGGCAGAGATGAATGTGATGCGACTGCTCTGGCAGGAAGGCGCTCTCACACAAGACGATCTCTATGCTGCGCTCGATTCCTCAATCGAAATCACCGCACAGGATTTTCAACAGGTCCTTCAGCGATTGTGCGACCGGCACATCCTCACCAAAACCCAACTCTCCCCCCGCTTTGAATTCACCCTGCTCACACCGGTCGGAGCCAAAGGAATCGAGATGAGCTCCATGAATCGAAAAAACCGTGTGTTTCGGTATAGCCTTCAGGTCCCGAAAAAGGATATGATTCGAAATTTCAATCGATTCCTTTACCATGCCAGACTCGATACAACCAGCGGAATCGATCTTTCGAGGTCACAGATCGATCGGTTACACTCTTACCTCATAGAGCTCAGCCGGCTGGATTAAAGCCATCCCGCCTTGCGATACCAGTCAGCAGTCTGGCGAAATCCGGTTTTGAGGTCATAACGGGGCCGGAATCCCAGATCTGTTTTCATTTTTTCATTGCTGCACACCCACCCGGATTGTTTCATTTCAGCAACCTTGTCCCGGTTCAACAGCGCGGGTTTGTTCTGTAAACCCGCCCAGGCGATATTCAAACGCGACACCGCTTCCAACATCAGGACCGGGACGTTGATCAAAATGGTCTTTTTATCCAGGATTTCGGATAAAAGTTCACCGATGGTTATCCAGTCATACACCCCATCCCCCGAGGCATAATAGAGTTGTCCGTTGGCGATATCCGAGTCGCCGGCCAGCATGATTCCGGCAATCAAATCATCCACGTGGATCATACTCACCTGCTGCGTTCCATCGCCCAGAACGGTTACAAATCGGTTCTTGGCATTTTTGAAAAACGTATAGATATCCCGTTCCCGCGGACCATAGACACTGGGCGGACGAATGACTGTGACCGGTTTTTCCGAGGCTGAAGACAAAACAATGTGTTCAGCTTTGAGTTTGGATTCACCATACATTGAGATGGGATGAGCGGTTTTTTCCTCTGTCATCGGGTCCTCTGCTGTCGCGGGTCCTCCGGCTGCCTGACTGGAGATGAAAACAAATTTTTGCTCCGTCGGCCCAAATCGGAGACTCGCTTCCAACAGACGACGCGTCCCCTCAGTATTGGCCTGAAAATAAGCAGATTTGGTTTTCGCCTTGGTCACACCCGCGAGGTGATAGATCACATCCACCCCGTCTACTGCCGCTCGCAACTCATCCGGCTGGGTGAGATCGCCATACACATAC
>CAYPUH010000340.1:0-4415 GCA_964413725.1 uncultured Cytophagia bacterium | reverse complement strand
GGGCTGGGGTTGATTCTCGGAATGCTGATCGTAGCGTGTATGTTTTCTCTGTTTAGATATCGAAACGCTTTGTCTTTATCGATCTATCAGGAGGCATGGCTTGCGGTCGTCCTGGTCATGGTACAACTTCTCATTGGATTGTTGATGATGGTTGGCGGACTCGTACCTATCGTACAATTGATCCATCTATGGTCCGCCAGTTTGTTGATCGGGATCCTGTTGCTATTGTACACAGAGCTGAGGAGATATCAACATGGCATCTAATCGTCGTACCCTCAATGCATTGATGATCGGAGCGATCGTAATTTTAATTCTCCTGTTGGCAGCCACTGCGGTTATCCAATGGGCACAACAATCGCGGAACAGGTTGCCCGTTCTGGGCACGGTGCCTTCATTTGAAATGACCAACCATCGGGGACAAACCTTTGATCGCGAAGATATAATGGGCAAGATCTCGGTGGTCGATTTTATCTTTACCAATTGTCAGAATGCATGTCCCGTCATGAGTGCCCATATGGAAGAACTCTATCATTTCTATGCTCACACCGATCAGGTACAATTTGTCTCCATTTCTGTGGATCCGGAACGTGACACTCTGGAACAACTTCAGCACTATGCACGGAAACATGGTGTCACCGATCATCGTTGGATCTTTTTACGAGCACCTGTTGCAGAGGTCATCGACCTGTCGGAAAACGGATTTTACCTGCCGGCAGAAAATCTACCCATGGGACATTCGACCAAATTCGTTCTCGTTGACCAATCCGGACAGATCCGGTCGTATCATGATGCTATGGATAGCACCAGCCTAGATCTCTTGACATCAAACATTAAAAAACTGGCAGAGTGATCATGGATATACGCGATCTCCCCACATTGAATGCGACACTGAATGCGATCAGCAGTATCTTTCTTATTCTCGGATATATTGCCATACGGCGGCAAGACATCACCACACACAAACGTCGAATGGTTGCTGCGGTCATAGCCTCTGCGTTGTTTTTGATCTTTTATCTCATCTATCATGCGCATGTTGGATCCACCCCCTATCCGCATTACGACTGGACACGACCTTTGTATTTTGCCGTTTTGATACCACATGTGATACTCGCAGCGGTTATGGTCCCTTTTATCCTGATGCTCCTTTGGTATGCGTTTCGGCAACGCTTTGATCGACATCGACGATTGGCCCGATGGGTATGGCCTGTTTGGATGTTCGTATCATTTTCGGGTGTGATTGTCTATGTCATGCTTTATCGGCTTTAATGGATCCATTCATCGTACAGAGGAGGACCAACGATGAAAAGACAACATCTCTTGTTCATATTGGTTTTTACCATCGGTTGTCCCATGGGTGCAGTGGCGCAACAATCTGTTCCGGTATCCGGAACAGTGGCCCCGGATTCCACGAGCCCGGCACTTGAGGTGCGAGCTATGGCATTGGATTTTCGATTTGCCGGATATGGCGTTTATATCCCGTCCAATTTTCCACGAGAAACAAGCATTCAGCTTGAAAACGGGGAACGAATCGCTCTGGATAAGATCTCGGAAATGAAATTCAAGGGAACCCGCGTCAGGTGGAAAAAATATATTCCTCCAGCGCAAAGAGTGCAGTATGACCATATCGATGAACAAGGATATTACCATTGGAGTGATGTGGAAGTGGATGTTGTGATTCGTGACTGGAAGGGCTCAATCATTCGCTCCCGGATCAAACGCCCCGCCAATAGTGATGTGTATTGGGTTGGCGAGACGGACAGGGGAGAGTACGAACTTCAACTCGATCAGGAAAACAACAAAACCGTTATCATTACGTTTACTCCGGCCTTTATTATGCAATGCACCCAGGATCCCTCTCATGTTTTCCCCAATCAGGAGTATAAATATTGTCCCCGCTGTGGCGGTCTGCTGAAACGAATAGAAAGACCTCGTCCCTGATCAGAACAGGAATTGGGCGGTTGGAAACAGCGGTTCTTTATTTTCGTCACTGAACTCTTTTTTTGTCATTCCGACTGTGAGCGGGTGTATACGGGGCTGGCTTTTTCCTTGACTTTGCGGCGATAATTCAAGATATTTGTCTCTTTGATCACTCCCACTGATCATCATTGAATGGTCAGAAATTTCCCCGGATAAAGAAGGTATGGGAAGAACAAAAGCTGCACCTCACGTTATATTTATTACCGCTCTTTGTACGCATCAAATGAATCTGGCAGAGCGGATCGAGCATCGACTGGTCGAGCAGTATGGGCCGATTGAGCTCAAAAGCACCCCTTTTGAATTTTCGCACACCTCTTACTACCAGAAAGAGATGGGAACCGATCTGAAAAAGTGCTTTCTCGCGTTTGAAAATACCCTCGATCCGATTGAATTGGTCGCGTTCAAGCTGTTCACCAACCAACTCGAACACGAGACCTCCCGGCAGGGAAGACGACTCATCAATATCGATCCCGGATATCTGGAACTGCCCAAATTGGTGCTGGCGTCAACCAAAAACTTCAGCCATCGTGTCTATCTGGATCGGGGTGTCTATGGCGACGTACAATTGATATGGCGGGAGGGAAGATTTCAGAGCCTGCCCTGGACCTACCCGGATTACCATGAACGTACAAGTCTTGATTTTTTTACAGAGGTAAGAACGAATTTACATCAAAGAATCATGGAGACCTCTCGATGAGCCTCACCTACAAGGATGCCGGAGTAGATTTATCGTCTGCAGATCAATCCACAAAAACCATTGCCTCTCTGGCAAAGTCGACGTTTAACCCAAACGTTCTACGAGATATCGGTCTCTTTGCCGGCTTTTACCGACTGGATCTATCCGGGTATCAAACACCCATTCTCGTGTCGAGTATCGACGGTGTTGGAACAAAACTAAAGGTTGCGTTTATGGCCGGGGTGAATGACACCATTGGCCAGGATTTGGTCAATCACTGCGTCAATGACATTATGACGTCCACCGCCGATCCCATTTTCTTTCTCGATTATATCGGCACACAGAGCCTTCTCCCTGCAGTAGCGGAACAGATTATAAAAGGGATGGCAACCGCATGCCGCGAAAACAATTGTGCGCTCATTGGCGGGGAGACAGCGGAGATGCCCGGCTTTTATGCCCCGGGAGAATATGATCTGGCCGGAACCATTGTGGGAATAGTGGATCAGGACCGCATCGTTGATGGATCACGTATTCGTGCGGGCGATATCCTCCTTGGACTCACTTCAAATGGATTGCATACAAATGGATACTCACTGGCCCGGAAAATTTTGTTTGAACACAAATCGATCGATATCTCCACACAGGACGAGCAGCTTGGAATGACATGGGGTGAGGCTCTTTTAAAAATTCATAAAAGCTATCAAACGGCTATTCAATGCGTTCGTGGCCACGACGGTCTTGTCGGGATCAGTCATATTACAGGTGGAGGTATTTTGGGAAATACCGTACGACTGTTGTCGGACAATACCGCTTTAAACATTCAGTGGGATGCCTGGGAATGGCCGGTTGAATTTCAGTTGCTGCAAAGGTATGGTTCTGTTTCTGATGAAGAAATGCAACGGGTATTCAATCTTGGTATTGGCTTGATTCTGGTGGTTCAGGACCATGCTGTGGATGAAATACAGACCTTGTTAAAAACGGTTGGCGAGTCGGCAACTGTAATTGGAACGATAACCGAGAAAGCAAAATAGAATGCCTACCCATCACAAACGAATATCAATCCTGGGGGCTGGCAGCTGGGGAATGGCTCTGGCGAATTTTACTGCCGAGAAAGGATCTCAGGTGACCTTGTGGGAATTTGATCCCAAAGCGGCCGCCACTTTGCAGAAAACACGTGAGCGCCCCAGTGTACTTTCTGGCTGTAAATTACACGATCAGGTTCAAGTAACACATAAGATTGAGGAGACACTGCAGGATCCTGATTACATTTTACTGGTCGTGCCGTCGCATGCAGCGAGGTCTGTACTGGAACAGATAGCCAGAATCGAGCCATCACCCACAGTACCCATCATCAGTTGCATCAAGGGAATCGAGAACGAATCCTTGATGCGTATCTCTGAAATCGTCCAGGACTCTCTTGATTTCAACATGAATCGATTTGCTGTATTATCAGGTCCAAGTCATGCTGAAGAGGTCAACCGTCATATCATCACGGCGGTTGTGGTGGCTTCACCGAATCATGACACCGCCGAACACATTCAACGAGATTTTAATAGCAAAACCTTTCGATTCTACACCAGTTCGGATGTGGTCGGTGTCGAGTTGGGAGGGGCTTTGAAAAATGTTATTGCGATCGCTGCGGGCATTTGTGATGGCGCCGGATTTGGAGACAATACAAAAGCGGCCCTGCAGCCACGTGGATTGGCAGAAATTGCCAGGTTGGGACGAAAGCTGGGTGCGGATTCTCTGACCTTTGGTGGTC
>CAYPUH010000339.1:1767-4454 GCA_964413725.1 uncultured Cytophagia bacterium | reverse complement strand
TACAGTTGATATCGGTATCCAAAGCCGGATTCTCCATAGAGATCTCACGCCCCACCTGAGCCGCCAGATGATAGACAAGGTCTTTATTCTTCACATGATCCCTCAATGTCTCCGCATCCCGGACATCCGCAACGACCACATTGACGTCCTGTTCAATTTCATGGATGTTGGCTCGATTCCAGCCATAGGGATCCAAGCAGGCGTCGTATACCGTCACCTCTGCTCCCGTTTTCACCAACCGTTGAGCCAAATTGCTTCCAATAAATCCAAGCCCGCCAGTGATTAAAATCTTTTTCCCAGAAACAGCATTGTCGATCGTGTCCATGTTTACTCGCTCATTTACCTTAAATTCTGTTATGCCGGCACGTGTCGCTTTGCATCAACCGCAGATCGGACGCATTTAGGGAATCCATCCTTCAGGTGACCCGTCGATTCCCATCTCTGTCTCAATCTAGTATTGCATCTATTTCCGAATCGGGTACTGCTGTCCAGACGGTGACAGGTCCGGGTTATCGGCGTTCTCTATACATGTCCGGGAGATGACCCGAGCAAGTCCCTGACCCAATCGATCCATGGTGCAATTGTCGAGAAAAACGCGGTAACCCTGCTCGGCGATGGCTCGGGCCAGATCTGCATCCCGTTTCAATGTGAGGATGGCATCCGCCAGCGCTCCGGGATTGTTGCGTTCGACCAGATAGGCGGATGTTTTGTGTGTCAACAACTCCTGTACCGGAGCATTGCGCCCGGTGATCAACGGCTTTTTCATGGCAATGGATTCAACCACCTTGTTGGTGGTCACACGCAACATCCGTTCATTGCCACCAAAGATTCCCAGACAAATATCAGACCGGGCCATCAATCGAGCCAGATCCGCATAGGGAACCGGATCCACAAACCGGATATTATGAATGCCGGCACTTTCGGCATACTCCCGGTCCGCCTCGTAGGTAATTCCCCGTCCCACCATCTGAAACTCGATATCCTCCTCCTGCAATAAACGCGCAGCATCGATAATGACCCGGGTGCCATGAAACGGCGCATATTCACCATGAAAATGGACACGAAACGGCTCAGCAGCGATCCGATTCTCCAGCAACGGATGAATCGCCTCATCGTCTACAGCGAGAAAAATACGGTCAAATTTGGCACGGGAAACACCAAATTTTTGCGAAAAATCCCGAATATGATCATCCGACTCGAGAATGATACGAGAGGCCAGTCGGCATGACAACGTGTCACTCAGTTTGTACAACCATGCCTTGATACTTGCTGGACGGGCAGCACCGCGGTCATGAATCATCGTATCATAGGTGGAGATATACATATCAAAAATCAATGGCTTGCGAACCATCAATCGAATGAACGGCAGGATCAGCTGACCATAGAATCCCACCAACACGATATCACAGTCCAAACGTTGCCGGAACGCTTTCCAGAGCAGAGCCGGATAATGACGAAACGAGCGGTCCGGAGGAAAACAACCGGTCACATCAAATCCATTCCGGGTCAACGCCTTGTATACATGATGCGTCCGGGAATAAGTGGCCTCTCGTCCCGCAATATAGAGTATCTTCATTTGCCGTCGCTCGATGTTTCGACCTCGGATTTTCGAACCCGATACAGCACATTCTCGATCAACTGCCGATTAAAACCGATAAGATCCGCAAGCAATCCGATGACCACCACCTGAAAACCAACAATCAGCAGCACGGCAGACAGAATCAGAGACTGAATGTGGCCCTGCCCCCCATCTGCGATATAATAATAGAGAAATCGCATGCCGATCGCAACGCCGAGGCCGAACACGACACCACCAATAGTGGAAAAAATCTTCAAGGGCTCATAAAGTGTATAGATTCGCGCTATAGTGGCGATGGATTTTTTGATATAATTCCAATTGCTGGAAAACAGACGCGATTCGCGCAGCTTGTCATTGATCCGGACCGGGACCCCAGCAACCGCCACATTTTTTTTGCCAGCCTGAATGATCGTTTCAAGCGTATAGGTAAACGGGGAGAGAACATTCATCCGCAAGGCTGCTTCCCGAGAAAACGCCCGGAATCCACTGGTCGAGTCGTTCACAGATGTCCCGGATACCTTTCGAACCACCCAACTACCCAGGCGCTGCAATCGTTTCTTGGTAAACGAAAAGTGATCCACCCCCTCGATATCCCGGTTGCCAATCACCATCTCCGCCTCTCCGTTGACAATGGGACGGACGAGGTTTGCAATATCGTCAGCACAATATTGATTATCAGCATCTGTATTGACGACAATATCGGCATTCAGACGAAGGGACGCATCCAGCCCGGCCATGAACGCCTTTGCCAGCCCCTGGTTTTTGGTCAACCGGACAATATGATTCACCCCGTGTTGCCGGGCAATCTCATCCGTGTGATCGGTGCTGCCATCATCTATGATCAGAACTTCAATGTCGTCGATGCCCTCGATAGCATCCGGCAATGCCTCCAGCGTCATGGGCAGCGTGGCACTCTCGTTGAAACAGGGTATTTGAATGATCAGCTTCAAGGTTATTCCACAATCTCCTCAATATTATAGTCTCGAATATCACGGGCATGGGTAAAAATAATAATCTCACCCAGCAGACCGATTGAAATCATTTGAATTCCAATAATAAACAAAATCGTACCCAAAAGCAACATAGGCTTTCCGGCAATGCCCCCAAC
>CAYPUH010000339.1:0-1757 GCA_964413725.1 uncultured Cytophagia bacterium | reverse complement strand
CTAAAATGCGATAAAAGAACAAATAAAGATCGATAATCGCGCCAGTGGCCATAAAGATCATTCCAAAAAACCCCAGAAAATGGAGAGGTTTTTTGGTATAGTTTCTCAAAAAGACCACACTGATCAAGTCGAGAGCACGACGAACATAGTCACCGGGATAGAACGACTGCCGGAATTTGCCCTCAACCTGTGCGACTGATTCTTCGCCAATGCGAAATCCCTGGCGTTGCGCCATCACCGGCAGGAAAATATTCAGGTTACCATAGAAAGGGACATTTTCCAGCACAGCCCGTCGTACCACGAACACACCACTGTTGATGTCATGCAGATTCAACTGTGTGAGGCGGTTCGATATCCAGTTAAAAAGGCGGGATACCCATTGGTTCAGTCTGGAATCCCGCCGGCGGGTTCGGACACCCACCACCATATCATAATTGGATTCCAGTTTTTCAAGCAGACGGGTCACATCATTGGGTTTGATGCGCACACGACAGGTCAAATAGAGAATGGTCTCAGCACGGGCCAACCCCAATCCGGCATCCAAAACAGCCGCCTCTCCGAATGAGGTGCGGAACCGGATCACCTTGACCCGCTCATCTTCTCTGGCCATCCGACTCAATGCTTCATGTACCGATGAGGATCCGCCATCATGGACATAGATAACCTCGGTGGCCACATCATGCTGTTGAAACCACTCTTGCAGGGTCTCATGAAAATCGTGAACATAATCCAGTTCATCATTAACGGAAACAATTATGGATACCGAAGGAACAAAGCCATTGTCGGCATTGCTTGATGACCGGATGTCAGAATGGAGTGTATTGATCTGTGATTTCATGATCTCTCTCGGTTCATTTACTCAAAACAACGATTTGCGGGCTCCAGCTCCGTGCTGACGCCACTATAACCGACGGCGGGTTCCACTTCCCACAATCAGTCGACCAATCAGCCCGAAAAACAGAAATTGCAGTCCCGATACCCAGCACAACACGATGAGAATCAACAAGACATTGACGTCCTCAAACAGATATCCCGACACCATCACTTTATGTACCATCTGATAAAGGGCAACCAGACCCGCGAGTAGAAAAACAATACTGATAGGCGCAAAAAAAGTCAGTGGATTTTTCAAATGCTTCATCAACAACCGAATGGTGGTCAGATCCATGATAACCCGAAACGTACGACTGAGATTGTATTTGGATTCACCAAACTGTCGGGGATGATGTCGTACAGGGATTTCAGCAATCTGCGCTCCCTCGATGCGCAACAATGCCGGGATGAAGCGGTGCATCTCTCCGTACAGAGACATGCGTCGCAAGAGATCACCACGAAAGGCTTTGAGAGAACACCCGGTATCATGCAGCCGGACATCCGTCAGTGATCCGATCAACCGGTTGGCCAGTTTGGAGGGCACCTTGCGAAGCAGATAGCCATCTTTACGATTTTTTCGCCATCCGCTGACCACGTCATACCCCTGCTCGAGTGTATCCACCAGAACGGGAATATCCCGGGGGTCGTTCTGCAAATCTCCATCCATAGCCACAACGATCTCACCCCGACTTTGCCCAAATCCGGCTGCCATGGCAGCAGATTGACCAAAATTGGCACGAAAGAGAATCGCCTTGACGGTGGCATCTTCCTGGGCCAGACGTTTCAAAAGTTCCCGGGTATCGTCAACACTACCGTCATCCACAAACAACAACTCATAGGAAACACTGGTGCCGGCCAGAGCCGATTTGATCTTTTCATAGAGG
>CAYPUH010000338.1:0-4498 GCA_964413725.1 uncultured Cytophagia bacterium | reverse complement strand
CTCCATGCCACCCAAAAAAATGATTCCCACTTCGCCACCCGAGGGTCCGACGATGAATTTCTTTTCCTTGAATCGATCAACAAGCGTATTCAAAATGGTCCAACTTTGTTCGTCCAGTTCGGGTAAAGAACTCTCTTGCTGAAACTGATCGATAGAAAACGTTTGATTGTCGGCTATGGGATCTTGTATGCAGGTGATATCCGCTGTGATGTCAGAATATTTGTAGATGCGGCCAAAAGAGTCTTTCCAGGTGGTCTCATCGATTCGCTTTGGCGGTGGATCGTCCGATGGACGTGGAATCTCCCAGGTGGCCATGGGAAAAGTGATCATATCCAGATCGAGTTTTTCATACAACTCGATCTGATCATTGAGATAAGACTCGGCGACTTCATCGTGCCGACCCTCCCAAAACGCAATCTGAGACTTTGCTTTGGCACGAACATAGGTCTCGTGTCCCAGGATTTTCTCGATGGTATCAAAATCGATGGCAAATTCGCCATTGGGAACGCGATCCGGTTCCCTTCCGTCAAGTGTGGCCCGTACCCGTTCTTTCGAGGTCATTTCAATTCCTGTTGTAAAGTTCAGTACCATATGTCTTTGTGTGAGCGCTAATATATTACTTTTGTAACACATTTTCAACCTTTTTGCCCTATCCATCAACACGAGCGGCAGGTCCTGTTTTCGTGTCACCCCCTCTGTCCGTGCTCCTGACAGGTCTTGAACCGTTATTGGGAAGGCATACAGTCAACATTACATATCATCGGCTGGGAATGCGTCATAGAGAGAGGCTGGTTAAAGAAAACGCTCGCATCACCTCTTGATTTTAAGACCAAGTGTTGGAATTCTCGGAATCGCGGTTTGCGGGACGCCGTGGTTATCGTAATACAGCACGTTCGGCTGATCATATGCATTGATAACCTGGACGTACGGATTGATATCAAATCCTTTCCAGGAGGTATCATATTGTATCGTCACATCCAATCGATGATACCAGGGAAATCGAAAGGCATCCCGGTCACTGGGCAGGGCGACGAAATAGGTCAGAGGTTCCTGTGGATTATGTGAGGGATAATCCGCCGCCGGACTGATCACCCAGCCGGAACGACGGTAATAGGCACCGGTCATAAATCCAAAAGGAGCACCACTGGACGCACTCAGAACGGCAGAGATGTTCAATGACGGGTACAGTTCATAAGAGGTGTTGAGTGTAATCGAATGACGTTGATCATAACGGGGATAAAAGGTTTCCTCGCGAGGTTCGGGATATTGAAACGGTAACCGTTTACGCGCAAATCCCATTGAATAGGCCGCCCAAATCTGACCCCGTTGACCAATCCATTGCAGCGACAGATCCAACCCGGTAGAATATCCCGATCCGTTAAGAAAAAACGGATCACTCTGTTCCAATCGTTGACGATTGTACTGGGCCAAACGGCCGAAATGCTTGTAATAAAGTTCTGCTGTTATGACCAGGGCGGGGGTACTGTAACTCAATCCCGCAATATAATGATCTGCACTGGACACTGGTACGGAGGCATCGATGGGCAACCAGATGTCAACGGGATTGTAGGTGTCATTTTCATTATACAATGTGACCAGGCCCTGACTGAATCGTCCGTATGCCAGTTTTGCAAACAAAAAGTTATAAAGGGTATAACGGATATTCAGACGGGGCTCGAATTGTATAGAGTTTTGATGATCATAATACGAGAGTCGGATACCTGTACTGGATAACCATCTTTTACCAAATTTTTTCTGAGCCTGTACAAAGACTCCGCCTTCCAGTATCCAATGGTCCAGTGAATACCGCGTGAGAATGGGATCATAGGAACGATACTTTATTTTAATCCCGTGAAGATCACATCCCGTTTCAATTTGAAAGGGACCATCCGGGTTGTGAGACAGATACACAGCAGCGCTTAAATCCGTCATTTGATTGATCTGATCATCGGTCATGCGGGCTGGATCAGGTAAATACGTTTCAAACCGTCCCATATGAATGGAATATCGCGCAAAAGTATAACGGTCATAGAGTCTTCGATAATGAAAGTTAATCAAAGCGTTATCTGAATTGATTTGATCCTGATTTTTATCTTTACGCGTCACCTGATCGTGACTGAAATACCCCTGTACTGTAAATCGTTTATAGTCGGTTTCCCGGTAATCCAAACGGAACACGCCATCATAAAAGTCGGGAATCACGCGATTGCCGAGTCTCTCCCCTATCCGGGTCATAAAGGATTTTCTCAGAGAAATCAAATAATTTGAAATATTCCCGATGGGACCTTCCAACAAAAGTTTACTGCTGATGGGAGTGACGTTGACGATACCGGAAAGCGTGTTGCTTCCTTTGCGAGTATTCACATCCAGAACGGATGAAAGGCGTCCTCCATAACGAGCCTGAAACGCACCTGTAGAAAAGGAGACACTGTCGATGGCATCCACATCAAAAGAGGTCATCACACCACTAAAGTGGAATGGATTGTAGGCCACTCCTCCGTCGATGAGCACGAGATTCTGATCCGAATTGCCACCGCGAACATAAAGCTGACTTTTATAATCATTAGTCATAATGACGCCGGGCATCAATTGCATGGTGCGAAACACATCCCGCTCAGCATACATGGGAGTGATGGCCGATTCCCGGATATCCATCGTAAATGAACTGATGGTGGGTTGGGTGATATGTTGCTCTGCCTTTGCGGTCTTGATCACTTCCTGCATGGCTATGGGGGTACTCGATAGCCGAAGGCTCAGGGTAACCGACTTTCCTTCAGACAAATTGAGTCGAAGGGATTTCTGTTCATAGCCGATCATTTGTACCATCAGTTGATAGATGCCGGAAGGAATGTTGTCAACTAGAAAAAAGCCCTGATCGTCGGTGGTGCTGCCATAATGGGTATCCTTGAAAAAGATATTGGCATAGGAAATCGGTTCACCGCTCTGGTCATCATAAAGATGACCCTGTACCGTGGATCGGGGCTGTGACTTGACAATCTCGAAGGATCCCTGCATGGCGATAGTAAAGGTCAAATCGTGAGGTGCCAGGATATGATTTAAAACATCCTGCATTTCCGTTCGGATCGCATAATAGTCCTGTACAGAAAGTTGAATATAACGGGTGGGACAATTGAATTGAATATGGAAATATTGAGTCAAAGTCGCGAGAGCTTTTCCGAGGGTCGAATGCCCGAATTTAATCGTTATACGTCGATGTAACGACTCTAGATTGTGTTGTGATGAATTCGCAACACCATTAACAGAGAAACAGAAAACAAAAACCATTAGGATGGCGCGCTTCATTTCAAGCCTCGCTGATTTCATTGTATCGTAATCGTCTGGCTCCGGGACCATTGACTGAGATGAACAATTCCAGATGGATGAGTGTGCCGGGGATGAACAGTGGGCGTATCACCGTTGTGACGCGACACCTCTATGCCCAGCATTCCGGATATGACACGCAACGCACAGACGCGCCAGGTTACCGTTTGTCCGGATAGCAAGGACAGAGTAAAAGTTCCTTCGACCGCGTCCAGAGGTGTTAAAAAAGGAGGATCGATAAAGGCATGTTCGGTCACCGCCAACGCCTCATGCCCGTTATCATCGCGCACCTGAATGAGATAGGCATCGGCATCCTGACAGGGTTTCCACTCAAAGCGAGTTGAAGCATCGATGACAGCTCCCGTCTGTGGAAGCGTGATCTCGCAAACGTACTCTTGAAATCCTTCCGTGTCTCCCGACTCGACCAAAAAGGAATGGGAGTCTGACCAGGCCGAAAAAAAGACGTTTCCGATGACTGTGGGGGCTCTAAATCCGGAAAATCCGGCGACAACAGTGGGATTGCGCCAGTAGGTGCGTTCGGGTATTTTTACAGACCATTCAACCTCGCAATCCCGAATGGGAATATCCTCCCAATCTATGGTCAGTGAGGGTTCTTCTGTTTTGAAGGCAAACGTAGCCGGCCAGAACCACAGATAACGTGGTTTGAGCATAACAATATAGTACGGAACGCCTGTTACGGGTTCCCATTCAAGTGTCAACGATTGATCTGAATACAGGGTGGCATCTTCATGGGTCAGAATGTTGATATCCAATGAATCCTCTGGTTGAAGATTGCCACGCCGGGAATAGTATTCATTTTTATTGTTACTGAGGAATAAATCAAATTGATATTCTTCCGGTTTTTGCAGAAAAATTTCCAACAATCGGATCGTTTCGACGATGGTGTAAGAAGAACCAAATACGCCCACACCTCCTTGAATATTGCTGATATCCGGAATCTGTACTTCCTGGCCGATGATTTTTTCTTCCGTCATCTGCGCATATTGAAAGGCGAGATAATTGAACAGGTTTTGATCGACAGCATGAACATAAAGGCGTACACGTTTGATGTGAGTTCTTCGATAGTCAAAATCGTCTCTGAAACGTATGAGACGCTTAAAATAGTCGATGGGAATATCAACCTGATTTTCGCGGACCAAAAGTCCGCGCTGAAAAA
>CAYPUH010000337.1:2935-4506 GCA_964413725.1 uncultured Cytophagia bacterium | reverse complement strand
GTCCACATGCTTGTTGTCGATACGAACCGTGTAACTGGCTGGATCGATTTCAATCCCGCCGATGGAGATTTTTTCACTGGTCTCTTCGGGCACTGATTGAGCTTTTCTCAGTACCATTTTCACCCGAGCCAGCAGTTTGCGGATGCTGACCGGTTTGACAATATAATCATCTGCTCCCAGTTCCAGGCCGACAACCTCATCTATCTCGGAATCCTTTGCTGTCAAAAAGATAACCGGAGTATGAATCGTCTTGCCATGATGGCGGAGTTCACGAATGACCTCCCACCCATCCTTGCCGGGTAACATGATGTCGAGAAGAATGAGGTCCGGAGCATCTGCAAGAGCCAACCCCAAAGCGGTCTCGCCATCCATGGCAGTATTGACCCGATAGCCCTCTGATTCCAGATTAAACTTTAAAAGATCTATAATATCTTTTTCGTCATCGACGACGAGTATCCGTTTGGCCATCTGCTCGATTCCTTTATGATCCCCAAATGGTATGTTTGTTTGGTCAACATCGGTTAAAAGTACTCTTTATTTCTATCATTCTCAAGAAATAAATCTCACCTGATTGATACGGTTGCTGTTTTTTCAATTGGTTAGCTACCCCCCTTTACATATTCTTAACACTGCTTTTATTTTGCACTAATAGTAATCGGTTATCTTTCGTCGACGATTGGCAGAACTATAACCATTTTCGATTGGTAACACCAAACAAAGAGGTGACGTATGTTTCGCACAGTATTCAAAACAACACTGTTTATGTTACTCTTCCTGGTGACGGCACTACCGGTTGCCGCTCAGACAACAGGAACCATTACCGGTAAAGTTGTCGATGTTTCAACCGGAGAACCCCTCCCCGGAGTCAATGTCGTTGTGGAAGGAACCCTGCGGGGTTCCGCGACCGACCTCAACGGCGCCTATCGTATCGATGCCCTTCAACCCGGAACCTACACACTCGTGGCAACCATGATCGGATACAGCAAGATGCGCATCGAAGCCGTGCAGGTTAAACCCGGCGATGTGCAAAAACTCGATTTTTCCATGTCCATGGAGGCTTTGCAGGGAAAAGAGGTGGTGGTCACCGCCAAAGCGGTTCGCAACACAGAGGCATCTCTTCTCAAGGACCGACAGAAATCCAAAGCCGTAAGCGACGCCGTGAGCGCGGAAACGATCTCCCGTTCCGGCAGCAGCAACGCTGCGGAAGCTATGAAGCATGTGACCGGAGCCTCGGTAGTGGATGGTAAACACGTCTATGTCCGTGGTTTGGGCGACCGATATACCAGCACCCAATTGAATGGTTCCGAGCTTCCGAGCACCAATCCCTATCGTCGGTCAGCCCCCATGGATCTGTTTCCTTCCAACCTGGTCGACAATATCGTGACCGTGAAGAGTTTTACCCCGGACAAACCCGGCAACTTTTCCGGTGGAACGGTCAATATTGAAACCAAGGATTTTCCGGAGAAATTCAGTCTTGCTTTTTCCGCCTCATCCGCCTATAACGATCATACCACGTTCGATGATGGCATGTTGGGTTACAATGGCAGTGATACGGATTGGCTGGGATATGA
>CAYPUH010000337.1:0-2835 GCA_964413725.1 uncultured Cytophagia bacterium | reverse complement strand
TCGATGATGGCATGTTGGGTTACAATGGCAGTGATACGGATTGGCTGGGATATGACGATGGCACACGCGATCTTCCCGATCTTCTCCAGCAGAAAGCCGTGGAAATTCCCGATCTCGGACGTGCCTTTACAGACACGGATGCGGCTGTAAAACTCGACCAGTACTCAAAGGCATTCAACCCCACAATCGCTCCCGAGAGCATGGCACCCCCTCTCAATCAAAGTTACTCTTTCTCTATTGGAAATCAGTTTGATCTGTTCAAACGGCCCCTGGGCGTGATGGCCAGTGTGAGCTATAAGAATAATTATTCCGGTTATACTGACGGTGTTTCCGGACGGTGGCAACTCACGGGAGATGTGGCAAAAACCAACACGTTGAACAACGATTATGACTTGACGGACATGAAAGGGGTTCATGATGTCCTCTGGGGTGGGATGCTCAAGGTGGCCTACCGCCTGTCCCACAATCATCAGATCGCTTTCAATAGTGTCTATAACCAGAATGGCGAGAATACCGCTCGCTATCTCTTTGGCTCCTTTCCCTATGATCTGGATGAAGAGTCTGTTTATCAAACCCGTGTGCTTCAATACAATGAGCGTACGTTGCGATCCTTTCAGCTGGATGGAGACCACCAATTGCTGGGTCTCAACGGAACGCGGCTTTCCTGGAAAGCCTCCTATCACAAGGCCATTCAGGATGAGCCGGATCTGCGCTACTTTACCAGCAGCTACAAGGACCGGGAGCGCAATGGCGAGGTGAGACGCTACTACAAGATTAAGGAAAATCAACCCCCATCCCGCTATTTTCGTAATATGGATGAGGATCATGGCGAATTCAAACTGGACCTTTCGGTCCCGTTCAGCCAGTGGAATGGCAAATCGTCCACATTTAAATTCGGTGGAATGTATGCACAAAAACAGCGCGATTTCAGCGAACGGCTGTTTACCTTTAAGCAAAACCCCACCTATAACTATAATGGCGATCCCAACGATCTGTTCTCCGATAACAATGTCGGGTTGCTGGATTCAAGCGGCGTCATCAATCAATTTGGTCTCTATACAGTGGAAATCTACCAGCCCTCAAGCAACTATACCGGCGACCGAACCATCTCTGCCGGCTATGCCATGGTCGATATGCCTCTGATGCAACGCCTGCGCTTTATCGGTGGATTGCGATACGAAACCACCGATATGGAAGTCGCCAGCCAGGATACCACCAAGGAAAAGGGAATCCTGAATACCGATGACCTGCTCCCCTCTGTGAACCTGATCTATGAGCTGACGGGCAATACAAATCTCCGATTGGCATACGGGCGAACTCTGGCACGGCCCTCCTTCCGCGAGATGGCTCCCTATGCATCCTTTGATTTCTGGGGCGGTTTTATCTTCCTGGGCAATGAGAACCTGAAACGCACCCTTATCGACAATGTCGATATCCGTTGGGAGTGGTTCCCGCGGCCCGGAGAAATATTTGCGGTCAGTGCGTTCTCAAAGGTTTTTCATGATCCCATTGAACGAGTGATCGAAAACATCAATCAGGAAATTCGGTTCAGAAATGTCGGTCAGGCCCAGGTTATCGGGCTGGAATTCGAGATGCGCAAACGACTGGATATGATCAGTCCTTCTCTGAAAAATTTTCTGGTCGGAGGCAATCTGGCCCTGGTACATTCCCGGGTTGATATCGCTGCAAATGAGTTGGCCATGATCCGGGATGTGGATCCTGATGCGGATGACTCTCGAGAATTTCAGGGACAATCCCCCTATATTCTGAATCTGAATCTGGATTATGACAATCCAAAACTCGGCCTCTCCTCCAGTCTCTATTACAATGTTTTCGGTGAGCGGTTGGCAGAGGTGAGCCTGGGCGGAACACCGGATGTTTACGAACAACCCCTTCACATGCTCAACTTTTTCATCTCAAAATCCCTGATCGACAATGTTAAGATAAAGGTTTCGGTGGATAATATTCTCGATTCCAGGAATGAAAAGACACACGAATACAAAGGCGAGGAATATATCTTTAGCCGTTACAGTATTGGCCGGACGTTTTCACTGGGCCTGAGCTACGATCTCTAAAACAGCCTGCCCGATCCACACGGATCGGGCACTTGTTTCTCAATAGAGATGAAACCATTGCTTCTTAGTTCAACCAATCCGTAAACTCTTAACAACATGGAGAGGATGTTTATGATGAAAAGGCTATCGAGTGTGTTGATGATTATCATTATGATGACGTTTGTCTCTGCTTCTTTTGCTGCAGAGATCGTTGTCTCCGATGAATCGATCAACGCCGGTGAAAACGTGACCTGGACCCGAAACAACACCTATATCCTGGATGGATTTGTGTTTGTTGAAGAGGGTGCAACGCTGAACATCGAAGCCGGTACGGTGATCAAAGGCAAACCGGGTGCTGCTGAAAATGCCAGCGCGCTGATCATTGCCCGTGGCGGAAAAATCTATGCCCTGGGTACCCCGGATGCTCCGATTATCTTTACCGCAGAAGCAGATGATGTAACCAATCCCGATGACATCCCCTTTGGCACCAGTGGACTGTGGGGCGGCCTGATCGTTCTGGGTAATGCCGGCATCAACACCTCCACCGGTGAAGGCCAGATCGAGGGTATCCCCTCCGACGAACCGCGTGGCGCCTACGGTGGCGACGATGATGCCGACGATTCCGGGATTATCCGATACGTCTCCATTCGCCACGGTGGTACTGATATTGGCGAAGCCAACGAGATCAACGGCCTGACCCTGGGTGGTGTCGGAACCGGCACCACTGTTGAATATGTCGAAGTGTTCAACAACAATGACGACGGCTTTGAGTGGTTCGGTG
>CAYPUH010000336.1:0-4512 GCA_964413725.1 uncultured Cytophagia bacterium | reverse complement strand
GGTAAATACAACGCCATCCCGGGATCCTATCATCCCAACCGACCATCCGAAAAATCCGGTTGAAACGGGACATTATTTTTGAGGATCCATACTGGCCCCCAAAAAAGACAGTCGGGTACAACCACATACATGAACGAGAAATTTGGAAGGAAGACTCATGGCGCTAACATCACAACAGCGACTGCAAAAAACTCTTAACCATGAAACGCCTGACCACGTATGCGTTGATTTTGGAGCCACAGGTGTGACGGGTATCGCTGCTACCGCGGTTCACAAATTACGACAAGCCCTCATCGGAGATCCAGAGTATCGGGTTAAAATTACCGAGCCCTATCAGATGTTGGGAGAAATCGATGCGGAACTGGAGGAAGCACTGGGCGTTGATGTTCGGGGAGTGGGTTCGTCCAAAACCATGTTTGGCTTTGAAAACAAGGACTGGAAGCCCTTTACAATGTTTGATGGGACCCATGTATTGGTACCCGGCGAGTTCAATGTCACACCGGATGGTCAGGGAGGGTGGTATATGCATCCGGAGGGCGATACACAGGTGCCGCCCAGTGGTCACATGCCCAAGGACGGGTTTTATTTCGATGCCATTCCCCGCCAGGACCCGATCAGCGACGACGCCCTGGATCCTGCCGACAACCTGGAAGAGTTTACTCTTTTGTCTGATTCGGAAATTCAGGAGATGGTAAACGCCGCCAATGAGATCCGGGCGGAAGACAAGGGAATTGTTCTTGCCCTTCCGGGTACGGGTTTTGGAGATATCGCTCTGGTCCCCGCCGTGTGGCGGAAACAGACGCGGGGAATCCGCGATATCGAAGAATGGTACATCTCCACAGCGCTTCGACCGGACTATGTCAGGGCGGTTTTTGAGGGCCAGCTGGAGGTCGCCATACAAAACCTTGAAAAGCTGATGCTGGCACTGGGTTCTCTCGCGGATGCCGCATTTGTCACCGGTACCGATTTTGGTACCCAGAATGGTCCCTTTATCTCACCACAAACCTATCGGGATCTCTACAAACCCTTTCACAAAAAAATCAACGACACCATCCACAAACACACAAACTGGAAAACGTTTATCCACTCCTGTGGAAGTGTGGTCGAACTCATTCCGGATTTCATCGACGCGGGTTTTGACATTCTCAATCCGGTCCAGGTTTCGGCTGCAGGTATGGATGCGCGTGAGCTGGTAAAACATTTCGGAAATGATATTGTGTTCTGGGGTGGTGGTGTCGACACACAGAAAACCCTGCCATTCGGAACCCCCGAAGAGGTCTACCGGGAGGTTCGCGAACGCATTGACATATTCAATCCGGGTGGAGGCTTTGTCTTCAATACGATACACAATATCCAGGCGACCACTCCTTTGGAAAACATGATGGCCATGATCCGCGCCATTCGGGACAGTGGCAAGGCCTGATCATCGATCGGATCTCGTTCGTACATCAAGGCCGCCCCGCAGGTTCACCTGGCTGGACCTGCCAGAGGCTCCTTGCTAACCCAAAGATCAAAACAGTTGAATTCTCATGAGTACTCGACAAAATGCCCGCTGGCTACCCTTGCTCATACTGATACTGGTTGTCTCCGTCCTGCCCGGATCGGCAAACACCGACACACGACCGGAGATCGGCCTGGTCCTGTCGGGTGGGGGCGCCAAGGGATTTGCCCATGTTGGGGTGCTCAAGATGCTGGACTCGCTGCAGATCACGGTAGACTATATCGCCGGCACCAGCATAGGCGGTATTCTCGGAGCCCTGTATTCCATCGGATATAGTGGAGTGGAGATCGAAAAGATGATCACCAGCAGCGACTGGAATGAGACCTTTACCGACCAGCCCTCCAGACAAATGCTCCCCTACTTTAATAAAAAAATGACAGGACGCTATCAGCTGGAATTTGGACTCGATGGCATCACTCCGGTACCGCAGAGCGGCTTGATCTATGGACAGAAAATTTCTCTCCTGTTCAGAAGTCTCACCTTTCCCTATGAAAACGTAAAAAATTTTGATGAACTGCCGATACCCTTCCGGTGCATTGCAGTGGATCTGGTCTCCGGAAATGAAGTGCAGCTCAGATCAGGCTCCCTGGCCAAAGCCATGCGGGCAACCATGGCTATCCCCACCGTCTTTAGCCCGGTTGAGTGGGGAGACTCGTTACTGGTGGATGGAGGCATGTCCAACAACCTGCCCGTCGATGTGGTACAAAAGATGGGAGCGGACATTGTGATTGCCGTCGATGTGGCTTCGAAACTGAAAAACCGTCAGGATTTAAACTCTGCCATCTCAATCCTGCAACAAACCATTTCTATCATGGGACGAGAGCGGTACCGTAACAATATTATCAACACCAGTCTCCTGATCCGGCCGGATTTAAGCTCCTTCAATCTGGCGCAATTCGATTCCGAAAAGGTCAAGGAAATCCTCAGAGCCGGTGAAACGGCTGCAAAACAAAGTCGTGGCGATCTGACCACGATGAAAGAACAATTTCATCTGCAACGCTATCGGGATCACTCTACGCTCTACACCCTTCCTCAGGGCACACGGGTTCATACCATCCAGATTACCGGACATACCAGCATTCCGTTCCAGAGCCTCTATACGATGATCGACATCAAACCCGGCGACGTGCTGAACCCCAAGGTCCTGAGAGATCGAATCGCGGATCTTAAAACATCCGGTAAATTTGAGAGCATCACTGTGGAATGGACGCGTCACTCGGAGAAATATGTCCGCCTTATGGTCCGGGTCAAGGAAAGAGAGAAACCCATTATCGCGGCTATCGACATCCATGGTAACAACCACTATTCAGACTCTTTTCTCAAACAACTGCTAAAACTTGCCCCGGGAGACACGCTGGACACAGAGGTTCTGAATCAACAGATCATGCGCATCTATGCCCTGGATGAATTTGAACACATCCATTATGACATCGATCCGCTTCCGGACAATCGCGTGGATTTGACTCTGGATATTAAAGAGCTTCCCCTGCGTCGTATTCACCTGGGACTTCGGTATGAGGATCATCACAAGCTGGTGGCCGCGGCGCGCATCCGCGCCAGCAATGTTTTTTCATTTCTGCCCAAACTCAATCTGGACAGCGAACTGCAGTTTGCCGGACTCACGCGCTTTTACCTGCGTGCTACCTATCCCACCGAATTGTTGGGTCTGACCCTGTTGCCCTTTTTTCATCAGGGAATGAAAAGCATTCCCACACGGATTGTGGATACCCAGGGCAATCAGATTGCAGAGTACCAGGACAAATCCACGACTGCAGCCTGGGGAGTCGGGGTAATGTTGAGCAAATCCCTCTATTCAGAACTGAACCTGGCGGTGGAGGAAATGGATGTTTCTCCAAACATCGCATTCCCCGATCCGGAATTATTCCCCTCCTGGCAAGATACATTGAGAAAAGCAACCCTCGCCCTGAACCTGGACACCCTGGACGATGCACTTTTACCTCACAACGGCATCAATGCAACCGTTGAATATGAGGGTAGCCTGAAAAAATTCAAATCCGATGTTCCCTATGTAAAACTATCCGGATCCATCGACGTGTACAAAACGCTTTGGAATCGTCATACAGTCCGGATATATGGATTTTACGGATATTCGGAAGAGACATTACCGGTCTATAAACACTTTAACCAGAGCAAACCCGAATACATGGTTGGAATGCAATACGACCAAATCATGGGATATAAACTGGCGCTGTTGAGACTCGGATATCGTCTTCAATACCAAAACAATATATATTTTAAATGGATGGGGAATGTTATCTGGGACTATGAGTATGGCGATCATCCCTATCCGGCAACTGAAGCCTATCCTCTCTTTGGTACCGGTCTGGGCGTGCTGTATGAATCTCCTCTGGGACCCATAGAGGTTATCGCCAGTGTGGGGGACAAAAATCTGCAGGGCCACCGGGAAGCACAGAGTGTTGTTTATTTCAAAATGGGGTATCGCTTCTAAGCTATACCACCCAACGGATTCATATGAAAAGCATTCACCCCACATATGGTTTCATCCTGATTCTGGGGATCACGTTCACACTCTTTGGTCTGCCGAATCCCTCAAGCTCCACGGACACCCTCACCGCAGAGGAAACCGTGCCGGGGGTCGAACGCCTCTCTCGAGGATGGCAATTCTATCGGGGGCAGGTTGATCGGGACAGCTTGGGGCAGCCCCTTTGGCAGGATCTGAAGGATGCAACCTGGGTACCGATCGATCCCCTCACACGCCTGGAACAGAACGGGGATCCCGTTTGGTATCACAATCGCTTGCCTCGGAGATCCTGGTCCAACCCGGTATTGTTGCTGCACGGCATCAGCCGCGAAGTACAGGTGTTCGTCAATCGGTCCCTCGTCTACGACAGCCAGAAAGAATCCGAACACCTCGGGAAACGATCCGAGAAAGAATGGCACCTCCTCCTTTTGGACCATCGGCTCGAAGGTCAGACTCTCTATTTACGCGTTCAGTCAAAAGACCCCTATCATATCGGTATGCGCTATCC